>NZ_JALCZC010000037.1:0-42792 GCF_022690805.1 Anaeromyxobacter sp. SG66 | reverse complement strand
CGGCGCGGGCGGGCGCCGGGGCGGGCGGCGCGCCGGAGGGGTCCGCTCCCTGGCTCGGGGCGCCGGGCGCGGCGGCGTGCACGCCCGCGCAGCCCGCGGCGAGCGCGGGGGCGAGCGCCATGATCCGCAGGAAGTCGCGGCGAGGTGTCGCGGTCACGGCCGGTTGGCTGTCGTCCATGCCGCGTTCCTAGCACAGCGGGGCGCCGCCCGCCGCCGCCTCCGCCGGGACAGGTGCTAACATCTCGCCTGCGTGCCCGAGCTCGCGCCGATCCCCCTGCCCTTCCTCGGCCTCGACTCGGTGGAGACCCTCCGCCGGATGGCGGACGCGCTCCCGGACGGGCTGTTCCTCACGGATCGCGAGGGGACGGTCACGTTCTGGAACCGCGCCGCGGAGCGGATCACCGGCTGGCCCCGGAGCGAGGCGATCGGCCAGCGCTGCTCGATCCTGGCCGGAGACTCGGTGAACGGCTGCCCCTGCGGCGCCGGGCTCCTGAAGTGCGGGGTCGCCGAGCGATCCCGCTCCTCGCTCTGCTGCACGATCCGCAAGCGAGACGGAGCACCGCAGCTCATCGTGAAGAACGCGGTCCCGCTCTTCGCGGCGGACGGCCTGCCGGCGGGGACGCTCGAGACGTTCACGGACGTGGCGAGCGCACCGATCGCCACCGCGCCGCCCGCCGGACCCGCCGAGCCCGCGGCGCTCCGGGACGACGGAGCACCCGCCGGGGAGCTGTGCGGCCTCGTCGGTGGTCACGAGGTGATGCGCGAGCTCTTCCGGATGATCGCGCTCGTCGCCCGCACCCGCACGACCGTGATGATCACGGGCGAGAGCGGCACCGGAAAGGATCGCGTCGCCGAGGCGATCCACCGCCTGGGAGATCGCGCCCAGCGGCCGCTCGTGCGCGTGTCGTGCGCTGCGCTCGGCCCGGCCGCGCTCGACGTCGAGCTGTTCGGCGACGCCGACGGCCGGCGCCGCGGCAAGATCGCGGAGGCGGACGGCGGAACGCTCGTCCTCGACGAGGTCGGCGACGCGCCCCCCGCGGTGCAGGCGAAGCTCCTGCGCGTCGTCGAGGAGCGCGCGTCCGGCCGTGCTGGCGAGGAGCGCCCCCTCGCGGTGGACGTGCGCCTCCTCTGCACGACGCACCGGGACCTGCGCCCCTTCGTGAAGGACGGGCGCCTCCGCGCAGACCTCTACTTCCGGCTGGCCGCGTTCCCGCTCCGCGTCCCGCCCTTGCGGGAGCACGCCGAGGACGTGCCGCTGCTCGCGGAGCGCTTCCTCTCGGAGCTCGGCTCGGGGCGCGGCCTGTCGAAGGACGCGCTGCGCCTCCTGCGCGCGTACCCCTGGCCCGGCAACGTCCGCGAGCTCCGGAACGCGCTCGAGTACGCCGCGCTGCGCGCCGGGCCGGGCGAGCTCCGGCCGGAGCACCTCCCGCGGGACGTGCTGGGGTTCCGCGCGGAGCGCCGGTCCGCGCCGGGCGCCGCGCCCGACCCGGAGGCCGAGGCGCGGCGCGCGCTCGTCGAGGCGCTCGAGCGGACGGGCTGGAACCGCACGCAGGCGGCGGAGCTGCTCGGCGTCTCGCGGGTCACGCTCTGGAAGCGGATGCGCCGGCTCGGCATCGCCGACCCGGGCGAGCGCTGACGGCGGCGCGCCGCTCGGGCAGGATTCCCCCGTGCCCGAGCTGCCGGACATCGAGGTGTACGTCGAGGCCGTCGCTGCGCGCGTGCAGGGGAAGCCGCTCCTCGGCGTCCGGCTCGGGAGCCCGTTCGTGCTGCGCTCCGTGGACCCGCCGCTGGAGGAGGCCCGCGGCAAGCGCGTCGAGGCGGTGCGGCGCGTGGGCAAGCGCGTCGTGCTCGCGCTCGAGGGCGAGCTGTTCCTCGCGATCCACCTCATGATCGCGGGCCGGCTCCACTGGCGCGACGAGGGGGCGAAGCTCCCCGGCCGCGTGGGGCTCGCGGCGCTCGACTTCCCCGGCGGCTCGCTCGTGCTCACCGAGGCGGGCACGAAGCGCCGCGCCTCGATCCACCTCGTGCGCGGGGCGGAGGCGCTCGCGGCGCTCGACCGCGGGGGCCTCGAGCCCCTGGGCGTGGATCCCGGCGCGTTCCGCGCGGCGCTCACGCGCGAGAACCACACCCTGAAGCGCGCCCTCACCGACCCCCGGCTCTTCTCGGGGATCGGCAACGCCTACTCGGACGAGATCCTGCACCGCGCCCGGCTCTCGCCGGTGACCCTCACCTCTCGGCTCGGCGACGAGGAGATCGCGCGGCTGCACGCGGCGACGCAGGCGGTGCTCTCCGAGTGGACCGAGCGCCTGCGCCGCGAGGCGGCCGGCGGCTTCCCGGAGGGCGTGACCGCGTTCCGTCCGGAGATGGCCGTCCACGGCCGGCACCGCCAGCCGTGCCCGGTGTGCGGGACCGCGGTGCAGCGCATCGTGCGGGCGGAGAACGAGGTGAACTACTGTCCGCGGTGCCAGACCGGCGGGCAGATCCTGTCGGACCGATCGCTCGCGCGGCTCCTCAAGGAGGACTGGCCTCGCACGATCGAGGAGCTCGAGCGGAACCCCGCGCTCGGCGCCACGCGCCCGCCGCCCGTGGCGGCGCGGAGAGGGAAGAAGCGCTGAGGAGAGGGAGGGGCGGAGTGCGGCGGCGAGAGCGCGTCTGAACTCGACCGCGACCCCGACCCCGACCTGACCGCCCGGCCGCGGCCCCCGCCCGCAGCGCGCCGCTCCACAGCACTCGCCGACTCGGGCGGCCATCACCGCGATCTCGATCTGTCGGGCCGCCCGGCCACGACGGGCCCCCCTACCGCGCAACAGTCCCCGACTCATCGGTGCTCCAACGTTCTACCGAGCGCCCGCCCGTCCTGCTGCCTCCGGAGTGCTAGCTCGCTGGTAGGATCTGCGTGCTGGACGGCGCGCTCACGGCTCCTCTGCAGCCTCTTTTTCGCCCGCCTCGTCGATCGTGCCCCCTCCTGGGAATAACGATCGGCCCCCCTCACGTTCGGTTCGCGTTGGGCCGCTCGCTGCCTCGCCTGGTGTGCAAGCGGCTCCAAGGTGCCTCCAGGCACGCACACCGAGGCGGGTGCCCCCAAGGGCCTGCCGCAACGACGAGGCGAGCACGTGCCCGAGCCGACGCAGCGCCCCATCCGCCGAACCGCCCTTCTCCTCCTCGCCGCAGCCGTCGCCGCACCGCTCCCTGCAGCCGCCGCGCAGGTCTGGACCGCGCTCGCCGCGGAGAAGATCCGCCCCGGCTCGACCGCGAGGTCCGACTCGAGCGCGCGGATCTCCGCCGCGCGGAACGAGTTCGAGGCCTTCCAGGTGGTCGTCACCGGCGCGGCCACGAACGTGCGCGCCACGGCGAGCGAGCTGACGGGCCCCGGCACGATCGGCGGCGTCCGTCTGTACCGGGAGGCGATCATCCAGGTGCAGACCGCCTCGGCGCTCGACGGCGCGACCGGACCCTGGCCGGACGCGCTCGTGCCCGACGTCGACGAGGTCGCCAACGAGCGGCGGAACGCCTTCCCGTTCAGCGTGCCGGCGAGCGAGAGCCGGGCGATCTGGGTGGAGGTCTTCGTCCCGCCCGAGGCGCCCGCCGGCGACTACACCGGCAGCGTGACCGTGTCCTGGGACGGCGGCTCCGCGACGGTGCCGGTGACGCTCACGGTCTGGCCGTTCACCCTGCCCTCCACCGCGTCGCTCAAGACCGCCTTCGGCTTCACCTACGGCGCCATCCCGAGCGGCCACGGCGTCTCCGCCGCCGACGCGTTCGCGGCGATCCGAGCGCGCTACGGGCAGCTCGCGCTCGATCACCGCATCA
Source organism: Anaeromyxobacter sp. SG66 (assembly GCF_022690805.1). Classification (NCBI taxonomy): domain Bacteria; kingdom Pseudomonadati; phylum Myxococcota; class Myxococcia; order Myxococcales; family Anaeromyxobacteraceae; genus Anaeromyxobacter; species Anaeromyxobacter sp. SG66. The sequence goes on along the minus strand of NZ_JALCZC010000037.1, from coordinate 38,982 downwards.
CCCTGTCCCACGTCGACGACGGCAGCTCCGCCCTCGACCACGCCGACGCGCTCTACGGCCCCACGCTCGACGGGACGGCGCCGACGTCGCTGCGCGGCGCGCGCATGACCGCCTACGAGCTCCTCTACGACCCGAAGAGCTGGTCCTCCTTCTTCGACGGGAAGGGCTGGCTCGACCGGCTCTTCCAGTACACCTGTGACGAGCCGCCCCTCACCTGCGCCTGGTCCGACATCCCCGGACGCGCCGCCGCCGCGCACGCGGCGAACGTCCGCACGCTCGTGACGACGTCGATCCAGGAGGCCGACGCGAACGGCGTGACGAGCTCCATCGACGTGATCGTGCCGGTGATCAACTACCTCGACGATCGGGAGGGGACGTTCGCGGGCAACCAACGCTCGAAGTACGACGCCTTCCTCGCCGCCTCGCCGCGCCGCGAGATCTGGGGCTACCAGAGCTGCATGAGCCACGGCTGCGGCGGCACGGTGAACTTCGGCTCGCCGTCCTCGTCCGATCGCTACTTCACCGGCTGGCCGAGCTACATGATCGACGCCTCCGCGGTCCGGAACCGGGCGATGGAGTGGCTCTCGTTCCGCTACCGGCTCTCCGGCGAGCTCTACTGGGAGACGGCGTACGCGTTCACCCACGACGCCTGGACGAACCAGTGGGACTTCAACGGGAACGGCGACGGGACGCTCTTCTACCCGGGCACGCCGGCGAAGATCGGCGGCACGACGCACATCCCGGTCGCCTCGATCCGGCTCAAGATGATCCGCGAGGGGATGGAGGACTACGAGTACCTGAAGCTCCTCTCCGACGCCGGCGACGACGCGTTCGCGCGGCAGATCGCGGACTCGCTCTTCCCGAACGCGTACTCCACGGAGGTCGCGCCCGCGGCGCTCATGACCGCGCGCGAGCAGCTCGCCAGGCGGATCGTGTCGCTCGGCGCGACGGCCCCCACGCCGCCGGGCGATCCGGCGCCGCTGCCCCCCTCGCCGCCGTCCTCGTCGCCCCCGCTCCAGGCCGGTGCCGCGGGCACCCTCGTCCGCGGCGGCTGCGCCGCCGGCGGCAGCTCCGGGCTCCTCGCCCTCGTCGGCCTGGTCGGCACGCTGCGCTTCCGCCGCCGGCGGGCGCGCTGAGCGCGCGCGAGGAGACACACTCACGCTGGGTGAATGCGGGCGTGCCGGGCGTCTCCGGCACGCCCGCTCGTCCTCTCGTGCCCCCCGAAAGCCGCAGCGCGTCGCTGCGCCACGTCGCGTCAAATGTGGAGCGCTCAGGTGCGGTTGCGGTGCGGTGCCGGGGTCGTCGCCTTGACACTACCGGGCCATGTGCGTTGTGTTCGCGCACCACCCTTACGCAAAGCGCGAAGGAAGGACCATGGCCACGGACTTCACCCCGCCGAAAAACCCGCCGTCCGCACCCATCCCGAAGAAGAAGATCCGGCGGGAGGACGCGCTCGCGTACCACTCGTCCGGCCGGAAGGGGAAGATCGAGGTCGTCGCCACGAAGCCCATGGCGACCGCGCGCGATCTCGCGCTCGCCTACAGCCCCGGCGTCGCCGAGCCGTGCCTCGAGATCGAGAAGGACCAGGATCTCTCCTACCTGTACACGGCGCGCGGCAACCTCGTCGGCGTCATCTCCAACGGCACCGCCGTCCTCGGCCTCGGCGACATCGGCGCCGCGGCGGGCAAGCCCGTCATGGAGGGCAAGGGCGTCCTCTTCAAGCGCTTCGCCGACATCGACGTTTTCGACATCGAGGTCGACCAGAAGGACGTCGACGCCTTCTGCAAGGTGGTGAAGGCGCTCGAGCCCACCTTCGGCGGCGTGAACCTCGAGGACATCAAGGCGCCGGAGTGCTTCATCATCGAGGAGCGGCTCAAGCGGGAGATGCAGATCCCGGTCTTCCACGACGACCAGCACGGGACCGCCATCATCTCCGGCGCCGCGCTCCTCAACGCGCTCGAGCTCGCCGGCAAGGACATCGCCAAGGTGAAGGTGGTCGTGTCCGGCGCCGGCGCGTCCGCCATCGCCTGCACCAAGTTCTACCTCTCGCTCGGCGTGCGCCGCGAGAACGTGGTGATGGTGGACACGAAGGGCGTCATCTACCGCGGCCGCACCGAGGGGATGAACGAGTGGAAGGCGGAGTTCGCCGCCGAGACCAAGGCGCGCACCCTCGCCGACGCGATGAAGGGCGCGGACGTCCTGCTCGGCTGCTCCGCCAAGGGCATGGTGGACCAGGACATGGTCCGCTCGATGGCGAAGGACGCCATCGTGTTCGCCCTCGCGAACCCCGACCCCGAGATCAGCTACCCCGAGGCGAAGGAGGCGCGCCTCGACGTCATCATGGCCACCGGGCGCTCCGACTACCCGAACCAGGTGAACAACGTCCTCGGCTTCCCCTACATCTTCCGCGGCGCGCTCGACGTCCGCGCGAAGGGGATCACGGAGGACATGAAGATGGCGGCGGCCCGCGCGCTCGCCGCCCTCGCCAAGGAGGACGTGCCCGACTCCGTCTCGCGCGCCTACGGCGGTGAGAAGTTCCGCTTCGGCCGCGACTACATCATCCCGAAGCCGCTCGACCCGCGCGTGCTGCTCTGGGTCGCCCCGGCGGTGGCGAAGGCCGCGATGGACACCGGCGTCGCCCGGCAGAAGATCGACCTCGGCGAGTACCGCGACCGCCTGCGCAAGATGCAGAGCCGCGCGAACCAGGTGATGGGCTCCATCACCTCCAAGGCGAAGAAGAAGCTCACGCGCATCGTCTTCCCGGAGGGCCACCACCCGAAGATCCAGCAGGCTGCGGAGATCCTGCGCGAGGAGGCGATCTGCGAGCCCGTGCTCCTCGGCCCGGTGGACGCCATCCAGCGCTCCATCGCCGACCAGCGGCTCGACGACCTCGACGGCGTCACCGTCATCGACCCGATGACGAGCGACCAGTTCAGCCGCTACGTCGCCCGCTACTGGGAGATCCGCCGCCGCCGGGGCGTGACCTTCGAGGAGGCGCAGCGGCGGGTCCGCATGCGGAACTACTACGCGGCCGTGATGGTCGAGCAGGGCGCGGCGGACGGGCTCGTCACCGGCCTCACCTCCGGCTACGCGGCCGCGGTGCGGCCGGCGCTCGAGGTGGTCCGCACGCGGCCGGGGCAGCGCGCCGCCGGCGTCTACATCGTGGTCACGAAGAACGACTTCAAGTTCTTCGCCGACTGCACGGTGAACGTGGACCCGTCCGCCGCCGAGCTCGCCGAGATCGCGCTCACCACGAGCGACCTCGCCCGCTACTTCGACGTCGTGCCGCGCGTGGCGATGCTCTCGTACTCGAGCTTCGGCTCCGCCGCGGGCGACAGCCCGCGCAAGATGGCGATCGCCACGGACCTCGTGCGGCAGCACAGCCCCGACCTCGAGGTCGACGGCGAGATCCAGGTCGACATCGCGACGAACACCGAGGTCCGCGTCCCGGAGTTCCCCTTCTCGACGCTCAAGGACAACGCGAACGTGTTCGTGTTCCCGAACCTCGACGCCGCGAACATCTGCTACCAGATGCTCGCGAACGTCGCGGGCGCCGAGGTGATCGGCCCGGTGCTCATCGGCATGCAGAAGCCGGTGAACGTGCTGCAGATGGGCTGCTCGGTGCAGTCGATCGTGAACCTCGCGGCGATCACGGCGCTCCGGGCGCAGGGCGAGAAGTTCTTGTTTTGAGCTGATCTAACGGGGACTGCGTCCCCGCCCCGCCGACGGCTGACCGCCGTCGGCGGGGCCCCACCCCCGCTCGGCGGGGCCCGTGAACCTGCGCGCCCGCGTTCGCGGGTGCGCGCAGGTTCCCCGCCGGAGGGGCTTCGCCCCTCCCGCGCTTCGCGCGGGGCCCTCCCGCGGCGGATGGGCCCTTGGGGCCGAACGAACCGCTCTCGCTCACCCACGGTGAAGCCGCAGGCTTCTAGCAGCCGTCGGCGTCGTTGCCGTTCTCGTTCGCCCCGTCACGGGGGCGAGGGGGCATTCCTCAAGTGGGTACGCCGAGCCGCGGGAACAGCACCCGCTGCAGGAGGATCCAGCCGGCGAAGAACAGGACGAACAGCAGGAGATCGTTCACTTCACGCCTATCCGATCTTCTCGAGCACCCGCTCGAGACGCGCCCGGACCTCGCCCGCGATCTCGCCCAGCGCGGGCTCCGCCGCGGCGATGGTCTGCATGGGATCGACCGCGCGCACCACGACCTTGCCGTCGTCGCGCTCGTAGACCGCCACGTTGCACGGCAGCAGGACCCCGACCTCGGGGACCGCCGAGAGCGCCCGGTGCGCCAGCGACGGGTTGCAGGCGCCCAGGATGCGGTACCTGCGCCAGTCGACGCCCAGCTTCTCCTTCAGCGTCGCCTGGACGTCGATCTGCGTCAGCACCCCGAATCCCTCGCCCTTCAGCAGCTCGGGGACGCGCTCGAGCGCCTGATCGAACCCCCAGCTGCTCACCTTCTCCATTCCGATGCTCGCCATGGCCCCTCCCGTTCAGGCGTGGTCCGAGCCACCCGCGCTCGGAACGGTTCCTCGCCGAAACGAACTTGCGCCCCGTGGCTCCCACGCGTCAGCGGCGCGTCGCCGCCCCCGGAAGGAGTCCTCGCGATGTCCAGGAGCGTCCTCGTGCTGGGCGGCGGCTTCGCCGGCCTGGAGAGCGCCATCCAGTTCCGGCGCCGCGGCTACGACGTCACGCTCGTGACGGAGCGTCCGTACCTCTTCATCTACCCCACGTCGATCTGGATCCCCACCGGCGAATCACGGTTCGAGGACGCGTGTCTCGACCTCGAGACCGTCGCCCGCGAGCGCGGGTTCCGGCTCGTCGTCGGACGCGTGGACGCCGTCGACGGCGCGGCGAAGCGCGCGACGGTCGGGACGCAGACGTACACCGCCGACCACCTCGTGCTCGCGCTCGGGGCCTCCCGGCTGCGTCCTCCCGGCATCGAGCACACGCAGACGCTCGGCGGGGATCCGGAGGGCACGCGCCGGTTCAAGGACGCGCTGCAGGCGCTCGTCGCGCGCGGCGCCGGCCGCATCGCCATCGGCTTCGGCGGGAACCCCAAGGACGGCTCGGCGGTCCGCGGCGGCCCGGCCTTCGAGATGATCTTCAACGTGGACACGCTGCTCCGCCGGCGCGGCCTCCGCGACCGCTTCGCGCTCACGTTCTTCGCGCCGATGCCGCGGCCCGGGGAGCGGATGGGCGCGCGGGCGGTCGAGGCCGTGGCGCGCATGTTCGCGAGGCGCGGCATCGAGAGCCGCTACGGGAAGAAGATCGCGGCGTTCACGGCCGAGGGCGTGTCGCTCGAGGACGGGGCGCGCATCGACGCCGACCTCGTCGCCTTCATCCCCGCCGGAGACGGGCACCCCGTCGCGAAGGCCTCCGCCCTGCCGCGCAACGAGGCGGGCTTCGTCACCGTCGACGCGGGCTGCGCCGTGCCCGGGCTGCCCGGCGTCTGGGCCGTGGGAGACGTCGCGGCGCTCGAAGGGCCCGCGTGGCGGGCCAAGCAGGGCCACCTCGCCGAGGTCATGGCGCGCACCGCCGCCGCGAACGCTGCGGCGGTGGACGGCGGACGGCCGGCGCGCGCCTCGTACCTCGCGCACATGGCGATCGTGTGCCTCATGGACACGGGCGACGGCGGCGCGTTCGTCTACCGCGACGACGCGAAGGAGCGGCTCGTGCCGCTGCCGGTCGTGGGCCACTGGGCGAAGAAGCGCTGGGCCGCGTACTTCAAGGCGCAGAAGCGCGGGCGCGTGCCGCGCCTCGTGTGAGCCCGGCGCGCCGCGCGGGGCTGCGGCCCCGTCACGGCGTCAGAGGCTCACGCGCAGCGCGACGCCGAGCTGGACGACGGGCGGCGGGACCGAGATGGTGACGTCCGGCGGAAGGCCCGGCGCCACGTCGGAGAGCGGCACGTCCACGCCGAGCCGGAACTCACCCCCGCGCGCCCCGAAGGACGCGGCGACGAAGGACTCGACGCGCAGGTAGGTGAGCGCGAGCAGCGCGTGGTCGAGCCGGGCGACGAAGCTCCGGTCGGACAGGTTCCCCAGGACGGAGACCGTGAAGGTCGTGTCGTTCCAGGTGCCGGGCGAGGGCAGCAGCACGAACGCGCCCGCGTAGTGGCGGCCCAGGTAGAAGGGGCGGAACGCGGTGGGGTCGCGCTGGCGGAGCGGGGCGGAGGGATCGCCGGTGAGCTCGGGCGCCCCGGCGAGCAGGAACGGGTAGACGTCCTTCGAGTCGTAGCCGGCGTCGTCGAAGGAGTACTCCGCGCCGAGCGTGACCGTGTCCTCGTCGCTGTACTTCGCGGACCAGCTCCCGCCGACGACCGCGGCGGGCGTGAAGCCCTGCGGATCGACGCGCCCGAAGCGGGTGACGAGCGGCGCGCCGGGGCTCACCTCGCGCCAGCGGGGCGCGTCGCGGCTCGTGCGGAGCGCCGCCTCGGCGTAGACGTCGAGGTCCCACACGCCGGCGGAGGCGTCGATCCCGAAGCGCGGCCGGTGCCCGTCCTGCGTGAGCGCGTCCGCGCCGAGCTCGACGGTGCCGAGCACCACCTCCGTGCGGCCGCCCACCCCCACCCGGCCGAGCCTGTTCGTGGGCGTGTCCACCCCCGCGGCGTCGTCGAGCAGCGCCACGCCGTAGGCGTTCCAGCCGCGCCGCTCCCAGGGGACGTGGACCTTCACCATCGTCGTGCCGGTCCGCTCGTCGAACACGGCGAGGGGATCGCGGCGGACCGGGTGGAGGTAGTCGGTCGGGTTCCAGAACTTCCCGACGCCCCACTTCACGTGCTGCCGGCCGGCCGTCACGAAGACGCGCCGGGCGACGTCGAAGTTCACCCACAGCTGATCGAGGACCGCGCGCGGGCCGCGCACGCCCGCGGCGATCCCGCCCGTGGAGGTGCCGTAGCCGAGGATCCCCTGCTCCGCCGCGGAGAGGGAGGGCGCCCCGGAGGTCACGGGCGCCGTCGGATCGTAGCGCATGCGCCCGAGCACGAACGCCCGGACCCGGTCGTTCGGCCGCGCGTCGAGCCACAGGTCGAGCAGGTTCGGCGAGGAGAGCGCCCAGTCCGCGGGCGGAACGTCCTCCTGCCAGAGCGCCTGCGCGCGCAGGTAGAGCTGGCCGCCGATGCGCAGCGTCTCCGCCTCGGCGCGGTCCACGAGCCGGCCCGCCGGCGGCGGCGCCGCGTTCGGGGAGCCGGTCCCGCCGAACAGCTCGGCCTCCTCGGGCCGCGCGGGCGCGGCGGGCTCCCCGGGGCGCGGCGCGGGCTCCTTCGGCTCCTGCTGCGCGGCCGCCGGCGGCGACTCCGCGGGCGGCTTCCCGAAGAGCTCGTCCTCCGTGGGTCGATCCTGCCCGAGCGCCGCGGTGGCGGCGGCGAGCGCGACGAGCGCAGCTGCGATCCTCATCGGCCTCTCCATTCCATCGCGACGCCGGCGACGCGGGTTCGTCTCGACCGCGCCAGCCCGCCCCCGCCCCCGCCCCCGCCGCCGGCGGCCGGCGGTCGGGTGGCGGCCCTCACCGGCTCTTCGACTCCAGCCACGCCTTCGTGAACAGGTTCGCGGCGAGCGGGCGGAGGTCGATCTCCTTGATGAGGATGAGCGTCGAGTTGCCCTTCTCGATCTCGTCGAAGAGCCGCATCTCCTCGGGGTACCAGACGTCCGCGCCCTTCGACGGCGAGAACACCTTCTTCCAGCGCGGGTAGTAGGCCGTGCGCATCAGCCGGCCGGAGAGCGCGAGCTCCTGGCGTTTCAGCACGTTGAGGGTCGCCTGGTCCACCCACAGCCGCACCTGGGGGAAGGCCACGTCCACCCCGGGCTTCGCGACGAGCAGGATCCGGTGGACGCCGTACACGCCGAGCTTCTCGTCCGCCTCGAACTTCGCGTCGTACTCCTCGACGAGCCGCGACTCGTCGAGGTCGCCGCGGCGCGTGTCGGTGCCGCCGATCCGCTCGCGCTCGGTGCGCCGCTCCCAGCGCCCCACCGCGGGGTCGTAGAGCCAGAGGTTCTTGTCGATGCGGAGGTAGCCCTTCCCCGCCTCCGCCCGCGGCTTCGTGAAGAGGAACATCTGCTTGTCGTCCTCGTCGCGCCGGTAGACGACGAGCTCGTAGACGACGTCGGTCTTCCCCTTCTCCTTGGCCTCCATGTAGCAGAGGGCCTTCCAGTCGCCGGAGTTGCGCTGCCGCTCGTCGATGGTCGCGACGACCTTGGCGAGCTCCTGCGGGGTGAGCGCCGCGGCGGGGCCGGCGGCGAGGGCGGCGGCGAGCGCCAGGAACGCGAGGGCACGGTGCATGGGAGGGCTCACCCGACGTGGTGCATGGCGGTGACGGGCTTCAGGCGCGCGGCGCGGCGCGCAGGGAACACGGAGGCGGCGACGGCGATCGCGGCGAGGACGAGGGCGTCCGCCGCGATGGCGCCCGGATCGAGCAGGAAGCGGAGCCGCTCCTGCGCGAGGAACACCTGCACCGCCTCGGGGAGCGCGATGCCGGCGGCGTTCACGGCGCCCGCGACGGCGAGGGCGACCGCGACGCCGGCGGCCGTGCCGAGCAGGCCGAGGAGCGCGGTCTCGAGGACGAAGAGCCAGAGCACCTTCCGCCGCTGCATGCCGATGGCGCGGAGCGCCCCGATCTCGCGGGTCCGCTCGCGGATGGCGATGGCGAGCGTGTTGAGGATGCCGATCACGACCACCACCATGAGGATCACGACGAGGAGCCCGGTGACGACGCGCAGCGCCAGGATGAACTGCTTGAACTGGCCCATCTCGTCGTCCGCGGTGGTGACGTCGAGCTTCTGGCCGGTCCAGTCCTCGCTCGGCACCGTCTGCATGAGCTTCATCCAGTAGGGCTGCGCCTCCGGCTCCATCACGCGGTAGCCCGCCTCGGCGAGCGCCGTCCTGAGCCGCGCGGCGACGCGCGCCGCGTCCCTGGGATCGCGCAGGTACAGGTGGATCGCGCCGGTCGTCGCGGGCGAGAGCCCGTACAGCTCGCGGAGGGTGTCGGCCTGGATGAACGCCGAGAACGCGGAGAGGAGCCCCACGTTCCGCGCGATCGCGGCGACGCGCACGTCGGCGGTGTTGTTCACCCCGCGCGCCGTGGGCGCCGAGAGCGTCAGGACGTCGTTCACCTTCAACTTGAGCCGCTCGGCCTGGCCCTCGAAGAGGAGCACCGTCCCCGGCTGCGCGAGCGCCTCGAGGTCCCCGTCCACGACGTGCAGCACCTTGCGGAACGTCGGCTCGTGCGCGACGTCCACGCCGGCGAGCACGAGGTCCATGGAGACGTGCTCCGAGACCGCCTTCGCCCAGCCGCGGCCGCGCACGGTGGCGTAGTCCAGCTCCGGCACCTTCGCGCGCACCGCCTCGAGGACGCGCGGGTACTGCGACACGAGCGGCGCCGCGCTGCCGCTCGTGATCTTGAAGAACCCGCCCACGTTCACGTGGCCGGTCATGAGGGTCGTGGCGGACTGCATCATCGCCGACTCCATGCCGGCGGTGAGCGCGCCGAGGAGGACGAGCAGCGCCGTGACGGCCGCGAGCGCGCCGCCGAGGAACAGGTTCCGCCGGGTGTGGCGGGCGAGGTTCCGGCCCGCGATCATGAGGTCGACGCCGAGCACGCTAGTCCTCCGTGGCCATCGCCTCGACGGGCGTGACGCGCATCGCGATGAGCGCCGGGTAGAGCGCGGAGAGGATCGCCACGAGGAGCACCACCGCGAGCGAGCCCCCGACCGCGAGCGCCCCGAGGCGCGGGAACAGCGCGGGCCCCGAGAAGACGAAGTAGAGGAGGTCGGTCACCGCGGGGATCCCGCCCGCCGCGCGGATGCCCCACACCACCGCGCCGCCCAGCGCCGCGCCGGCGAGCCCGAAGACGAGCCCGACCGTCGCGATCTCCACGAGGAGCATCGTCACGACGAAGCGGCGCTGCGTCCCGATCGCCCGCATCGTCCCGATCTCCTTCACCCGCTGCAGCGTCGCCATGACCATCGCGTTGTTGATGATGACGAGCGCGATGGCGAAGAAGATGACGACCGCGGTGAAGAGCACGACCCGCAGGAGCGTCACGAACTGCCCCACGAGGCCGGCCGCCTCCTGCCAGTCCACGACCTTGAGCCCCAGCCCGGCGTCCGCGATCGCCTTGCGCACGTCCTTCTCGGTGCGGCGGAGCAGGCGCGGGTCGTCGAGGATCAGCGCCGCGTTGAGCGCCACCCCGTGCTCGAGCTCCTCCTGCGAGTACACGTGCGCCGCGAGGTTCGCCGCGCTCGCCCGCTCCTCCTCGCGCCGCTTCACGAGCGCGCCCTCGTCGATCTCGGCGACGTGCGCCTCGCCGACGAGCCCGCCGTCGGCGGCGCCGAACAGCTCCGCCTCCGCCCGCTCGCGGTCGATCTCGCGCGTCCCCATCGACTTCTGCAGCGCCCGGATCTCCGCCGCCTTCTCGGCGGTGAGGTAGCCGTACAGGTCGCGGAAGCTCATGAGGTCGAGGACGCTCATCATGCCGGCGATGCCCGAGCGCTCGATCCCCTTGAACTGCAGGAACCCGTAGACCTTCACGTTCACCGAGCTGAAGTAGCCGCTCTTCGAGGGCGCCTTGATGGTGATCGTGTCGCCGACGTCGATCTGGTAGAGGCGCAGCTTCGGCGCCACGACGTCGTAGAAGATCCGGTACTGCCGGTCGAAGCTCTCGTCGGTGGCCGCGAACAGCCGCCCGAGGAGCGCGTCGAGCGGCTCGGCCGCGGGCGCGCCGAGCGCCGGGCGGAGCTCCTGCGCGAGCGCGTCCGCGCGGAGGGGATCGAGCTGCAGCAGGATCTCCCGGATGCCGCTCCGGTTCTCGCGCACCCAGCGCTGCAGCTCCTCGTCGCCGGCGATCCGCCGCCCGCGCAGGTCGCGCGCGTCCTTGATCTGGTCGAGCCGCCGCGCGTTCTTGAGCTTCAGCCACTCCTCGGCGTACTGCTTGCCGACGAGCACGCCGCGCTGGCCGGTGGGGATCCGCTCCCCCTTCACCACCTCCGCGAGCGGGAAGGCGCGGAAGAACGCGTCCACGTCGGTCCCCACGTAGCGCAGGAACGTGAACGCGGTGTCCATCGCGAGCGGCGCCACGCGGTTCTCGAGGAACTCCAGGCTGCCGTAGCGATCGCGGTCGAGGTCGCGCCAGAACGCGTCGGTGGCGGCGCGCTGCAGCGCCTCCCACTCGCTCTTCCGCTCGGCCGCCTCGCGCCCCTCCGGATCCGAGATCTCGCGCGCCTGCGCGATCTCGTCGCGCAGGAGCTGGACCATGCGGCGCACGTGCGCCGCGTGGGCGGCGTAGTCGCGACGGAGCTCCGGCCCGTCCTCGCCCCCCTCCAGCCGCCGCACGTCGCCCCGCAGCCGCTCGAGGGCGAGGTCGAACGCGTTGCCGGTCGCGACCAACGCCTGGTCGATGCCCATGGGCACGACCTGCTTCACGTTCGGCACCTGGCCGAGCACCGCCTTCACCCGCGAGAAGTCCTCGATGGGCTCGAGCAGCGACTCGCCGCGCAGCCCGCCGTACAGCTCGAGCGCGCCCTCCGAGCGCGCGTCGTACACCTGCAGGTGGCCGCCCAGGCTCCCCTGGATGGAGGTGCGCATCCCGCGGTCGATCGAGTCGAGCACCGACGAGCCCACCACCACGATGAGCGCGCCGACGAGCACGATCGCGCCCAGGATCCCGGTGCGCACCGGGCTCGCGAGGAGGTTCCGGAAGGCGATGCGCAGGAGCACCCGCGCCGCGTCGCGCCGGGGGGCCATCAGCGCCCTCCCGCGCGCCGGGCGGCGTCGAGGTCCTCGCGGCTCGAGATGCGCCCGTCCTCGATCCTGACGAGCGCGCTCGCGTGCGCCATCACCTTGGGATCGTGCGTCGAGAAGATGAACGTGGTGCCGTCGCGGCGGTTCATCTCCTTCATGAGGTCGATGATGTTGCCGCCGGTCTCGGAGTCGAGGTTCGCGGTCGGCTCGTCGGCGAGCACGAGCGCGGGGCGCGTCACGAGCGCGCGCGCGATGGCGACGCGCTGCCGCTGGCCGCCGGAGAGCTCGCTCGGGCGGTGGCGCGCGTGCTCCGCGATCCCGACCGCGTCGAGCAGGGCCAGCACCCGCTCCGCCCGCTCCTTGCGCGTCTGGCCGCCCTGCAGGAGCAGCGGGAACTCGACGTTCTGGAAGACCGAGAGGACCGAGACGAGGTTGAAGCTCTGGAAGATGAAGCCGATGGTGCGGAGCCGGAGCTCGGTGAGGGCGCGCTCGGAGAGCCGGGCCGTGTCCTGCCCGGCGACGATGACGCGCCCCGCGCTCGGCGTGTCCACGCAGCCGACGAGGTTGAGGAGCGTCGTCTTGCCGCTGCCGGACGGGCCGGCGATGGAGAGGAACTCGCCCTTGCCGACCGCGAGCGACACGTCGCGCAGCGCCGGCACGACGGTCTTCCCCAGCATGTAGTCCTTGGAGACGTGCTCGACGGAGACGATGGACATGATGGCGCCTTCCGATTCGGCGGGGCGGGAGCCGCGCGGCCCGCCATTGTGGCAGGTGCGTGTTGCGCGAGTGTGAACTTCCCGCGCTTCCATGCCACGTCGGGGGTCAGTCGTCCACCCGCGCGAGGCCGACCGCGAACCCGCCGGGCTCCTCCTCGCGCGCGTGCACGGTCCACGGCCGGCAGCAGACCGGGCAATCCTCCACGTACGTCTGCTCCTCGCCGCCGCCGGGATCGACGAACACGACGACCCACTCGCCGCAATAGGGGCACTGAACCTCGATGTCCACGCTACGCGCAGTTATAGTCGGACGGTGGGGAAGAAGCCGTTCAACAATCCTTTCGGCAAGCTGAAGGACCTCGCGAAGGCGGCGCCCCCCGCGCCGCGTGCGCCGCCGCCCCCACCTCCGCCGCCGCGCCTCGCGCCCGAGCCGACCGAGGAGGAGCTGTGGGAGGTCGCGCTCTCGGGCGTGCGCCCGCTCGACCCCGGGCACGGCGTCGCGGCCCCCCCGCCCCCGCCGCCCGCGGCCGGCACGTTCTGGCACCCCGACCTCGAGGCCATCGACGAGCTGCGCGCGCTCGTCTCGGGCGACGCGCCGTTCGATCTCGCCGACACCGACGAGTTCATCGAGGGCCGGATGTCCGGCCTGGACGCGAACCTCGCGCGCAAGCTCCGCCGCGGCGAGTTCGCCGTCCAGGGGCACGTCGACCTCCACGGCATGACGCGGGACGAGGCGAAGGGCACGGTCGAGGACTTCCTCCGCCGCTCGCGCCAGGCGGGGAAGCGCTGCGTGCTCATCGTGCACGGCCGCGGCCTCCACTCGAAGGACCAGCTCCCCGTCCTCAAGGACGCGCTCAAGACCTGGCTCGCCACCGGCCGCTTCGCGCGCCACGTGCTCGCGTTCGCGAGCGCCCGCCCCGTGGACGGCGGGGCGGGGGCCATCTACGTGCTCCTCCGCCGCGCCGGGCGCTGACCGCGCTGCGCCGCCTTCGCCGCAAGTCCGTTGTCATCCCGCATCGATCGGCATATTGCTCGATGACCGCACGCCTCTTCGGCTGCGCGAAGGAGCGACATGGCGGCGAGAACGACGAGGCGGACCATCGACGAGGCGATCGAGGCGGCGGTGGAGGCAGCGATCACCCGCGCGCTCCCATCCCTCCGGCGGGCCATCGACGCCGCCGTGGCGGCGCGCGCGCACACCCAGGCTCCCGCCGCCCCGAGGCGCGCCGCTCGCCGGAACGTCGCGGTCGCGGTCCCGCGAGCCGGCGCGATCACGCGCTGGGTCGCGGATCACCGCGCCCGGCGCGTCCCGACCTTCGTCATCGAGGCGACCGGGCTCGACACGAAGAAGAAGATCGTCGCGCGCTACGGCGAGAACGCCGCCTTCGCGAAGGGCAAGCCGCTCCCCCACGTGAAGCTCGCGCAGGCGACCGCCGAGCCGGCGAAAGCGGAGCGCGTCGTGAAGGCGAAGCCGCCGATCGTGCGGAGGGCGGGGGCGCCCACGTAGTAGCTCGCCTTCGCCGCTTCGGGCGGTGCGCCGCGATCAGGTCCTGCAGGCGCCGTCCTGGCACGTCTGCCCTTGGGCGCAGGCCTTCAATTGCGGGCAGGGGGGCGGCCGGCGTCTTCGCCGGATCTCCCACATCTCCGCAGCGCATCGCACGCGCGGACACGATGGCTCCGCTTCACCCCCGGTCGCTGCACGCACGGTGTTGGCGAAGCAGCGCGCCATCTGCTACCAGTCCTCCGACCCTGCGGGTCGCGCCTCCGCGGCGTACCCCATCGTCGAGGGGGATCCATGCGCATTGCGGCAAAGTGGTCGTGCGTCGTGCTGGCGGTCGTGGCGGCGGGATGCAGCAGCGGCTCGTCGTCCGGCTCGGGTCCGCGTCCCGGAGCGCCGGGCGCCTTCACGCTGAGCGCGAACTCGGCGTCCTTCTCCGTGCTCCAGGGAACGACCCCGCCCTCGAGCGTCAGCTTGAGCCTGCAGGTCACCGGTGACGGGGTGACCTACGTCGGCGCTGGCTACCGCAACGGCCAGACCCAGCCGAGCTGGCTCGGCATCACCATCCCGTGCCAGGGCCGGTCGTGCAGCGTCGTCGTCTCGATCCTGACCACGTCCATCGCGCCCGGGCAGTACTCGAGCACGTTCGCGGTCGGCACCGCCGACGCGAACGGAAACGTGCTCGCGTCGCAGGACGTGACCGTCACCTTGACGGTGGCGCCCCGGATCGCCATCACCGGGACCGCCTACGCGTCCACGTTCACCTACGGCGGGACCCGGACGCAGGACTCCGTCTCGCTCGCCGTGCGCGCTCCCGGGCGCGACTGGACGGTGTCCACCGACGCGAGCTGGCTCCGCGTGCCGACCGGCGTGCAGAGCGCGGACGCGACGCTCGCCGTGAGCGTGGACGTGTCCGGCCTCGCGCCGGGCAAGTACCAGGGCCGCGTCTCCGTCACGAGCACGGCGAACGCCCAGGACACGGCGAGCCTCGCGTTCTCGGTCGAGGTGACCGCTCCCGTCCTCTCCGTCACGCAGACCGCGATCGTCCTCGGCGGCGCCGATGGCCTGTCGAGCGCGCCGCAGCCCCTCACGTTCACGCTCGGCGCCGGCTCGGCCGGCCACCCGTTCACGGTGGAGCCGACGACGGCCTCCGGCGGGTCCTGGCTCGTGTCGAGCTCCACGAGCGGCACGGTCGACGCGGCCGGGGTCACGCTCCAGCTCACCGCGAACGACGCGGGGATGATCGGCGGGACCTACACCGGCCAGGTCAAGGTCACCGTCACCGTGGGCGAGCTCGTGCTCACGAAGACGCTGCCGGTCACGTTCAACCGGGAGGCGAACCTCCTCGTCGTCGGCGCGGCCGGCGTGGGGCTGTCCTCCTCGCCCTCGCGCTCGGTGCTCTCGCGCGCCGTCCCGGTGGTGAGCCCGACCGGCCGTACCGACGTCCCGTGGGACGCGACCTCCGACCAGGCGTGGCTCACCGTGACCTCGTCGGGCGTCACGGGGCAGGCCGTCACGCTCTCGGCCGATCCGACGGGCCTCGCCGCCGGGACGCACTTCGCCACGGTCACGGTCGTCTCGTCGGATCCGTCCGTCGAGAACACGCAGACGATCCGGGTCGGCCTGACCGTCCTGAGCGCGTCACCGGTGGACACGAGCCTCTCCATCGCGGCGGTTCACGCCGCGGCGAGCCCCGTCGAGCCGATCGTGTTCCTCAACAACGGCGGCGCGGACGTCACGGGCTATGACGTCTACGCTGCGACGGCGGTGCGGACGTTCACCGGCGTCGTCGCAGCGGCCGGCGCGATGACGGTGAGCGGTGACGGCAAGACGCTCTTCGTGTACGACAAGACGAACTTCAGGGTCACCGCGGTGGACTCCGTCACCGGCTCCATCCTGAAGCAGTACGTGTCCACGCCCCTGTCCGGGACCACGCCGTACGGCGGTGGAGTTGCGTGGTTCCAGCCGGGCGGCTCGCCCACGCTCGTCACGCCGTCCTCCCGCATGTACGACCTCGCGACGGGCGTCGAGCACACGGCCCGGTTCAGCGCGGCGATCTGGGCCCAGAGCCTCGCGACCTCCCCCGACAGCGCCTACGTCGCGGCCGACTTCGGGAGCGTCGACAAGGTGAAGCGCACCGCGCTCGCCGGGGGCGGCCTCGTCGTGAGCGACGCGTTCAACGGCCCGGTCTCCGGCGCCGACGGCCAGGCCTGCATCAGCGGAGACGGCCAGATGGCCTACTTCGCGAGCGGCGGCATCTACCAGTTCCCCGGCGTGAGCGTGGTGACGCACACGCAGACCCAGGTGCTCCCGGGCACTGCCTACCCGAACTCGGTCATCTGCCTCTGGAACGGCATGGTCATCGGAGGCACGGACTCCTACTACGACGCGACGGACGTCTGGATCTACGACGGGCCGACCGGCAGGGAGCTGGCGAGGCGGAGCTCGTCGTCGAAGACGAGCTATCGCGCACTGCTCGGCCGGGGGCTCGCGGCCTCCGCCGACGGGACACGGCTCGTGACGCTCGTCGGCCTCGGAGGCTACTTCACGCCGGGCGAGGTGCGCTTCCAGACGCTGCCGACGCCTCCGTAGCGCTCGGCGGCCGGGCCAGGAGAGCCTCGCTCCGGGTGAACTGCTGCGACGCGGTCCCCCCGGAGGTGATCACGTTCGGTTGCTTCCGTGGTCCCGAGTCATAACCTCCGCTGATGAAGCATCCGTTCTTGCGTGTCCCGCTCGCCGGCCGTTCGGGCGCACGATTCCTCCCCAACGCAGGGAGGACACGGTGCATCAGCCGAACACGGTCGGGCAGGGGTCGTACTCTTCGGGTCAGGTCTTCGCGACGATCGGCATCCTCGTCGCCCTCGCGATCATCGTGCCCATCGCGGGCATCCTGATGATTCCAGGCGTGCTGCTCGGCGCCATCGGCCGCACGGTCGTCGATGCCGCGGCCGCGCTTCGCGCCCAGGGCGGGCGCGAGCGCGCGGCGGACGGAGCGACCCCGGCGGCCCGGACGCTCGGCGCCGCGTATCCATCTCCGTGACCGTTCGTGACTCGCGGGCGGTGGCGGCTCGACGCCGCACCGCCCGCGCCGAACGGTCGCCGATGTAAGCACCTCGCGGCCCTGCGCGCGGGCTGTGGGAGTGACGCGCGCGGATCGATCGGTACACTGATCCTCATCCGTGCAAGGAGTGACGAGGCATACCGGCTCGCATCGGCTCACCCTGCGATCCGGGCGTCGCTGGCTGGCCTTGCTCGGCGCCGCGATGTGGGCGGCGGCGGCGTCCGCGCAGGAGGCCGAAGGGGATGCTCCCGTCGCGGAGAGCCAGCTCGAGGATTTGCTGGAGAGCACCTCGCGGTCGCAGCCGTCGCCGACGCACCGTTACACGGACGCGGATCTGGCGCCCTACTTCGGCTCAGGCGAGCTCGCCGAGGCCAAGGCGCTCTTCGACCGGGGCCGCTACGCGCGAGCGCGGGCGATGCTGCGCGGAGAGCAGCCGCCGGTGCGCTACCTGCGCGCGCTGGCCGCGCTGGCCGACGATCCCGCCGCGGCGGCGGCGGAGCTTCGCGCGCTCGCCGACGACTACCCGCGGATGCGGGACCACTGCCTCTTCCACGCGGCGCGCGCCCTGGAGCGGCTGCGGAAGCGCCGCGCCGCGGCCGACGTCTACGCGCAGGTGAGCCCCGGCTCGACGCTCTTCGCCGAGGCGCGGCTGGGCCGGTCGCGCGTGCTCGAGCGTGGGCTGGAGCTCGACGGAGCGCTCGAGGCGCTGCTCCCGCTGCGCGAGCTGCCGGCCATCCCTCGCCACGACGGCGTCCGGCGGAAGGCGCTGCTCGCCTCGGCGCGGTTGTGCCAGAAGAAGGGCGACTACCGCTGCGAGCACCGCGCCATGCTCGAGCTCTGGGCGACGAGCCCCCTCTCGCCCGAGGCGAAGGTCGTCTGGGAGCGCCTGAAGGAGCTCCCCGTCCCGAACCGGTGGCGGCTGCGGCGCGCCGAGTCGTTCCTCGCGTTCCACGACAACGTCGAGGCCCTGCGGCTGGCGCGGCAGGTGAAGGCCCCGCTGCCGGACGAGGACGCCTGCAGCGCGTCGTTCGTGATCGGCAACGCGCTCCGGAAGGAGCGGCAGCACCGCAAGGCCGCCGCCGCGCTCGCACCGATGGTCGAGGCGTGCAAGGGCTCCGAGCTCCGCCCCCAGGCGATGTACGTGCTGGGCTACTCGCAGTCGGTGTGCGGGCAGGACGCGGTGCGCACCTACGAGGCGCTGGCGCGCGAGTACCCCGATCACCCGTTCGCCGACGACGCGCTGTTCTTCGCCGCCGAGCTCGAGCTGCGCGGCGGGAGGCGCGCTGCCGCCCTGGCGCGGCTCGAGCAGGTCGCCGTTCGGTACCCCACCGGCAACTTCGCCGCCGAGGCGCTCTTCCAGCTCGCGTGGCAACACCGCACCGCCGGCGCCCACGCCGAGGCGCTGGCCGCGCTCGACCGGCTGGATCGCCTGCCCGGCCTCGGACGCGACCAGCGGCTCCGCTCTCGCTACTGGCGGGCCCGGACGCTCGCGGAGAAGGGCGACGCCTCGGCCGCGCGAGCCTTCGCCGCGCTCGCCTCGGATCATCCGACGGAGTGGTACGGGCTGCTCGCCCGCGGGCGACTCCCCCAGGACGTGGTGCAGACGGCCTCCTTCTCCGCCGCCTCGTCCGGCGGGGCGGCTCCCCTCTGGCCGCTGGAGGCCGGTCCTCTCGGCGACGACCCGAGGTTCCTCGCCGGCGTCGAGCTCCTGCGGATGCAGCTGCCGGAGGCCACGGCCGAGCTGCTCGCCCTCGATCGACGCAACCTGCCCGAGGACGCGGCGCGCCTCCTCGTGGAGGCCTTGCAGCGAAGCGGGAGCGCGAACGCCGCAGCCCTCGTGGCTCGCACCACGCTCGGGCCCGCGCTGAAAGGCGGGGTGGACGACCGCACCGCGGACGTCTGGCGCGCGACGTATCCGCTGCCGTTCCGGGACATGGTCGAGCAGTGGGCGAAGGCCTCGAGCCTCGATCCGGACCTGCTGCAGGCCTTGATGCGCGAGGAGAGCCGCTTCAATCCCTCGGCTCGCTCGACGACGGGGGCGCTCGGCCTCACGCAGCTCATGCCGCGAACCGCCCGGGACGTCGCGCGGGGGCTGAAGCTCGGCCGCGTGAACCCGCGCATGCTCCACCGTCCTGGACTCAACATCCGGCTCGGGGCCGCGTACCTCGCGGAGCTGCTCGCGGAGTTCGAGGGCTCGACCGCGCGGGCGGTGGCGGCGTACAACGCCGGCCCGGTCGCGGTGTGGCGGTGGGTGCGGGCGAGCCCCGACGAGGAGCTCGACGCGTGGGTCGAGCGGATTCCCATCTCGGAGACGCGCGACTACGTGAAGCGTGTCCTCGGGAGCTACGGGGCGTACCGCCTCGTCTATGGCAGGTCGCGCGGCCCCCAGAACGATCGCGCGGCAGCGCCGCCGCACTGAAGGCGCTCGGCTCGCGGGGGAGCCCGTCCGTGAGGGCGACCCCGGTCAGGGCCAGTCCAGAGTCATGCCGGTGCGCGGCAGCCGGTGAGCGAACGCTTTCCGACGCGATTGAATGGCCGCGTGGACTCCTCGCGCGCACGTTCCCTACCTGCCGAGCCGCACTTCTTTCTCGGAGGTCTCGAAACCATGCGCGTGGCCAAGGATGACGTGGAGGTGAAGCTGCAGGTCCCCGGTGCCGTTCTCCGCCAGAGGACGGACATGGGCGACGCGACGGGGCTGGGCAGGATCAGCGGGGAGTACTTCTCGCTCGCGGCGGGGGTGGACACGACGGCCCTCTTCCAGGGGCTCGAGGGCAACCTCTGCCAGTGCCCGCACTGGGGGTACGTGCTGCGCGGCGAGCTGACCACCACCGACGCGGCTGGAAAGCAGGAGACGGTGCGCGAGAACGACCTGTTCTACTGGCCCGCAGGACACAACGTGAAGGTCACGGCCGACGCCGAGCTCATCATGTTCAGCCCGCAGCGCGAGCACACGCACGTGATCGATCACATGCGGAAGAAGGTTGGAAGCTAGCCCGCACGGTCGCGCGACGCCGCGGACCGCAGGGCAACCTCGAGGAGAGATCGCGGGGGCACGCCCGCGAGGCCGTAGAGGCGTCAACCGACGCCGGCGCCCGGGGGTGTTTGGAGATCGACGTCCACGCCGTCCACGAGCACCGTGGGTGAGCCGCGGAACCCGAGGCGCTCCGCGTCCTCGAGGGTCCGCACGTGGACGATCTCGATCGACGCCTCCAGCGCGAGGGCGGCGACCACGTCCTGCAGCAGCGCGATCGTCTGCTCGCCGTGACCGCAGCCGGGGCTCATCTGGACCTGGATGGTGATTGCCATCACGACCTCCTCGTCTGCTTCCAGTCGTCGAAGCGCCGGAGCAGCTCCTGCTCCAGGTCGGGCGACAGCTCGGGCACGGGCAGCGCGCCGAGCGCGGCCGCGGTCGCCTTCACCTGCCGGACGTACCGGCGGCAGTCGCGGCACATGCCGATGTGCACGCGGAACCGGAGGCGATCCACGAACGAGAGGTTCCCCTCCGCGTAGTCGGTGACGAGCTCCGTGAGCTCCTTGCAGGTCAGCATGGGCGTCCGCCTCGCATGTACGCCTCGAGCGCTTGCCTCACGCGCGTCCGCGCGCGGTGGAGGAGCACTCGCTGGTTCGTCACGGTGAGCCCGAGGAGATTACAGATCTCCTCCGTCTCGAGACCCTCCTCGTCGCGGAGGACGAGCACGGCGCGCTGCGTGGCCGGCAGCGCCGCCACTGCGACCTCCATCACGCGGCGGGTCTCGGCCTCGAGCGCCAGCCGCTCCGGGGTCTGGTCGGTCCAGCCGACCGGGGGGTCGCGCCAGCGCCCGGCGGCGTCGAAGCGCTCGGGGTCCACGCGCTCCTCGGGACCCGCGTCGGCGAGCGCCGAGAACGGGACGCTCCGGCCTTCCCGGACCGCCCGGCTCCGGGCGCGGTTCGCGAGGATCCGGTAGAGCCAGGTCTTGAACGACGCGCGCTCCTCGAACCCGTCGAGGCCCTCGAGGACGGCCATCCAGGTCTCCTGGACGACCTCCTCCGCCATCGAGCTCTCGCGGGTGAAGAGGCGGGCGAGGCGGAGCAGCCCTCCACCGTGCCGCCGCACGAGCGCGGCGAACGCGCCCCGGTCTCCGGCTCGGATGCGCCGTACCAGCTCGGAATCGTCGAGCTCCGCTGCACGCCCTTCGGCAGCATCATCGCCCGTGGTGGTCGCGCTCCGCATCGGAGGCGCTCGATGTTGTCGGCTTTCGCGAGGGACCGCCACGGGAAACGACCCCGAACCATCGTGAGTCCCCCGCTCCGCGCCGCTCATGCAGGAGGGTCCCGCGAGACGCTCGAACATTACGGCACCACCGCGAAACCTGGCGGGCCCCGCTCGGCGACGCAGCGCCGTAATCTCGAGCCGCGCTCGAGGACGGATCGTCAGGGACGCCGATCGCGGGATTCTCCCGCACGGTCGCCTCGGGGAGGTTTCCATGACTCGACTGAACTGGACGCGCGCCATCGTCGGCGGCCTCGGCGCCACCGCCGCGATGACCGCCCTCATTCTGATGGCCCCGGCCATGGGGCTGCCGCCGATGAACATCGGCGCGATGCTCGGATCGTTCCTGGGCGGGAGCCTCGTCCTGGGCTGGCTCGCGCACTTCGTGATCGGGACGGTGCTCGCCGTGATCTACGCCGCCGGCTTCGTGCACCGCCTGCCGGGCCCCGCGTGGATCCGCGGCGCGTGTACGGGCTCGTCCCCTGGATCGTGGCGCAGCTCGTGGTGATGCCGATGATGGGCGCGGGGCTGTTCGGCGGCTCGTTCGGTGCCGGATTCGGCAGCCTCATGGGCCACCTCGTCTACGGCGCGGTCCTCGGCGGCGTCTACGGCACGGCGCGGGAGACCCACGCCGTGGGTCACCCCGTGCAGGCGCACGCGTGAGCGGGGAGACGCTTCCGGCCGCCGCGACGTGATGCGTCGGGAGTCGTTGACGCGTCGGGATATTCCGACCTATGTTGCGTCCATGCCGCAGACCGACGTCTTCTCGGCGCTCGCGAACCCCGTCCGCCGGAACATCCTGATGCAGCTCCGGAAGGGCCCCCGCGCCGTGAAGGAGCTCGCGCGCGGCTTCGACGTGGGCCGGCCGGCCATCTCGGAGCACCTCCAGGTGCTCCGCAAGGCCCGGCTCGTCCGCGAGGAGCCGCGCGGCCGCGAGCGGTACTACCACCTCGATCCGCGTCCCCTCTCCGAGGTCGACGCCTGGCTCGAGGCGTTCACGCGCTACTGGGATCGGCGGCTGGCGGCCCTCGGCGAAGTCCTCGACAAGGAGAAGACGAGATGAGCACCCCTGGAATCATCCACCTCGAGCAGCGCTACCCGCATCCGCCGTCTGCGGTCTGGCGCGCGCTCACCGACCCCGAGCTCCACGCGCGGTGGTGGGCCGCCGGCGACGTCCGCCCGGTGGTCGGACACCGCTTCACGCTCGACATGGGGCAGTTCGGGAAGCAGCCGTGCGAGGTGATCGCGGTCGAGCCCGAGCGGCTCTTCAGCTACCGGTTCGCGACGGGCTCACTCGACACGACCATCACGTGGCGGCTCTCCGCCGAGGCGGGGGGCACGCGCCTCTCCCTCACGCACGAGGGGTTCGATCTCGACTCGCCCATGGGCCGCGCAGCGTGGGAAGGAATGAAGGGCGGCTGGCCCGCGGTCCTCGAGCGCCTCGGGTCGGCGCTGGGCGCCTAGCAGGAGCTCGCCACGTCCCCGCGGGGATCCTGCTCGGCGCGCCCGTCGGTCTCGTTGCCTACACCCTGGGCAGGCGGAACAGCCGCACTCCGAAGGCCGAGCCCGCCAGCGCGAGAACCAGGAGGGGCAGGACGTGTCCCAGGAGGACGTGCGACCCCGTCGCCAGCGGGCACCAGAGCTCGACCATCACCGCCGCCCAGGCGCCGGCCACGGACCCGAGGGCGGCGCCGGCCGTCCCGGGGTGCCGCGGCTCCACGCGCCGGCTGGCGTAGGCCAGGGTCGCGAAGGGCCAGGGAGCGGTCAGGGCGGTGAGCGCGAAGCAGCGCCAACCGACGCGGGTGAACGGATCGGCATAGGTGCCGTGCCAGAGCACCAGCCACGCCCCGACCAGCA
Source organism: Anaeromyxobacter sp. SG66 (assembly GCF_022690805.1). Classification (NCBI taxonomy): domain Bacteria; kingdom Pseudomonadati; phylum Myxococcota; class Myxococcia; order Myxococcales; family Anaeromyxobacteraceae; genus Anaeromyxobacter; species Anaeromyxobacter sp. SG66. The sequence goes on along the minus strand of NZ_JALCZC010000037.1, from coordinate 15,874 downwards.
GCGGCACGCCGATGGCGACGGCCAGCAGCAGTCCGCGCGGCGGCGAGAGCATCGAGCGCCGCGAAGGGAGGACGAGCCACGTGGAGGCGAGGGCCAGGGCGACGGTGCCGGCCAGGATCCAGGCTCCGCTCGAAGCCGGCCGTCCAGCGGCGTGCGCCAGCCCCGCGACCTCGCCGAAGAGGGGCGGGACCCACAGCAACACGCCGGACATGGCCACGGCGGCGAAGGCGGCGAGCCCGATGGTGAACGGGAGCGGATCCGTCCGGCGCGGCACGGGGTGCTGCCGGACCGCCTCCAGGACGCGCATCTTCAGGGACTCGGGGGGCATCATGTCGGCGTTCCTCCCTCGATGTCGCGCGGCGACCGGAGAGCCGGGCGAGTCGTCGACTCCGAGGAGCCATGGAGCCGCCGGGCCTCCTCGCGGAGCGCCGCGGTGGCGCGGTGCGCGCGGATCTTCACCATTCCGCGGGTGATCCCGAGCACCTCGGCCGTCTCTGCCACCGAGAGCCCCTCGAACTTCACGAGCTCGAAGGCCTCGCGCCAGCCTGACGGCAGGGAGGCGAGGTTGCGCCGCGCCTCGGCCGCGACGCGCCTGTGGTGGAGAGCCTCCTCCGGTGACGGGGCCGCCGACGGCTCCTCGGGATCGCGGACGTCGTCAGCCCGCAGCACCTCACGCACCCCGCGGCGGCCGAGGTCGATGAGCAGGCGGCGCGCGATGGCGTAGGCCCAGGGAACGACCGCGGCGCCGCGAGCGAAGCGATGGCGGGCAGCGTGGATCTGGAGGAGCGTCTGCTGCACCGCGTCCTCCGCCGCGCTGCGGCTGCGGGTCCATCGCAGGGCGAAGCGGTGAAGGCGTGGCGCCAGCTCGTCGTAGACGTCGCCGAACGCCGCGTCCTCACCACAGGCATACCGCTCCATGGCGCGGTCGGCGCGCGACGCGCCCGCGGCGCCGACGTCGCTTCTACCGTCCATCATGAGCGCGACCTGTCCCATCACTGCCTGCATGGACGCCTCGTCGCACGCAATACGCACACAGGCTCCCCCGGTTACAGGCGTGACGCGAGGCGGAGGGGCACCCGCCATCCGTTCGGGCTGCGGTAGCAGCAGTAGACGGCACGGCCGGGGACGCGGGCGACCCCGCCGTGCGAACGGGCGCCATCAGCGGAATCGAACCGGCGGCCGACCGGCTGAAATCAGCAGGTCCCGCCCGTGGCGCCGGGCGCTCGACTATGGCCCGGCGTGTACCTCGTCGCCGTGTTGCCTTCCGTTCACGCGGCTTCACCCAGGACCGGGCGGCTGATCTCGAGCGCCTTCATCCGCGACTTGAACGTCGACGGGCTCACGTCGAGGAGCGCGGCGGCGCCACCCACCCCGCCCACCCGCCATCCGGCCCGCTCCAGCGCCGCGATCATGTTCTCCCGCTCGAGCTGGCGCAGACGCCGCGCCGTGAGGATCTCACCGTCGACGCGCCGGGCCGCGAGCGGTCCCACGGACACCGTCGCGAACGGGAGGGCGGGCGTGGGGAGCACGCGGTCGAGGTGCAGCAACCCGTCCGATGAGGTGATGATCGCGCGCTCGACCGCGTTCCGCAGCTCGCGGACGTTCCCGGGCCACGAGTATCCCCGCAGCGCCGCAGCGTCGGCGGGACCGGGGGGCGCAACCTCCCTGCCGAGGCGGTGGGCGAGGCTCTCCGCCATGGCCGTGGCGAGCAGCACGACGTCATCGCCGCGCTCGCGCAGCGGCGGGAGCCTGAGCGGGAACACGCTCAGGCGGTAGAACAGGTCCTCGCGGAACTCGCCGCGGCGCACCCCCTGCTGCACGTCACGGTTCGTCGCGGCGATCACGCGCACGTCGACCTTCCGCGTTCGAGATCCACCGACGGGCTCGAACTCACCCTCCTGCAGGACGCGCAGGAGCTTCCCCTGGAGCTCGAGCGGCAGCTCGCCGATCTCGTCGAGGAAGATCGTCCCCCCGTCGGCCAGGGCAAACCGGCCCTCGCGCCGCTGCGTCGCCCCGGTGAACGCCCCGCGCTCGTGCCCGAAGAGCTCACTCTCGATGAGCGTGGCCGGCATCGCCGCGCAGTTCACCTTGACGAGCGGCCGATCCCGGCGGCGACTCCGATCGTGGATCGCCCGCGCGAAGAGCTCCTTCCCGGTGCCGGTCTCGCCCAGGAGGAGCACCGTCGCGTCGGTGGCCGCGACCTGCGCCACGCTCTGCAGCGCGCGCCTGAGCGCGGGGCTCCGCCCCACGATGGCGTCGTTCGCGTCCGTGATCTCCACCCTGGGGTCGGCCTGGTCCATGAAGACTTGCATTCGGTCCTCGCTACGCGCGTTACGGACCGGGCTCGCTCTGGTTACAGCCGCTCCGCGAGGGAAGCGATCGGGCGCCCGCTGCCGCGGCGGGCAGGCGTGAGCACCTCGACGGCGGAGGCCCCACGACCTGGTTCGAGAACGCCGCCGGGCGCGTCGACTGCGACGGAGGCGGGCTCACCTCCAGTGCGCCCTCATGTCCCGCGGCCGTTCATGGGGTCCTGCCGCGCTTGCCGTACTCCTTGTCCAGATAGAGCGCAGCGCCGGGCCGGTCGCCGACCATGCGGAGCTTCTCGACGATCTCCTCGGCTCGCGCCTCCTCCTCGACCTGCTCCGAGACGAACCACTGCAGGAAGACCTGCGCGGAGGTGTCCCGCTCCTGGCTCGCGGTGGCGTGGAGCTCGTGCACCAACGCCGAGATCTTCCGCTCGTGCTCGAGGACCTTCTCGAACACGTCGTTCACGGTCGTCCACGCAGGAGGGGGGGCGTCGAGGGCGGCCAGCCGTGCCTCGCCCCCGCGCAGCAGGAGGAAGTCGAGGCTCCTGCGCGCGTGCGACAGCTCCTCGTCGTGCTGGACGCGGAGCCATCTCGCGAACCCCTTCCACGTGTTCGCTTCGCACCAGGCGGACATCGCGAGGTAGAGGTACGCCGAGTACATTTCCGCGTGGACGTGCCGGTTCAAGGCTTCCTGCATCTTCGGGCCGATCATCACGAGCCTCCTCCGCAGAGGGGGTACCCATAACCGCCGCGCGGCGGGAGGACATGCGCGAGAATTCGCTGGCCGGCTGGGCGCGCGCGAAAGGGGTGGGATGCATCACCGCGCGTCTGGATAGACGTACACCCGTACGAGCGTGTCCTTCACCCGCTGGTCGGCGTCGTACGCGTACTTCGCCCCGAGCCGCTCGGCCACGCGCACCGCGGCCGCGTTCCCGGCGAGGATATGGCTCGTGACGCCTCGAGCGCCGACGACCTCGTGCGCGTAGCGCAGCGACCGCGCGGCCACTTCGCTGGCGTAGCCCTTCCCCCACGCGGAGGGGACGAGCGCGTACCCCACCTCGACGTCCGTCCAGGGCTCGAACCGCGTGAGGCCGGCGCGACCGACGAACGCGCCCGTGGCGCGCTCCTCCACGGCCCACGGACCGTAGCCGCGGAGATACCAGTGGCCCATGAAGGCGCACAGTGTGCGGAACGCCGCGGCGCGATCCTGGACCTCGCCGATGTACCGCATGACCGTGGCGTCCGCGTTCATCGCGGCGTGCGCGTCGAGGTCGCCTTCGCGAAACGGCCGCAGGATGAGGCGCTCCGTCGTGAGCGTCGGAATGTCCATGCTTGCACCTCGCCGGCGGGCGGCCGCTGTTCCCCGCTCTCAAACTCATCGCAGACCGCTCGCGGCTTGTCATCATGTCGGCCGCTTCGCACGCCGCCGCCCTCCTGTCGGCGGGGGGGTCGAGACCTTCCACTTTGTCCGACGCTCGTTCGGCGCAGGACGAAGCGGTCGCCTGTGCGTGATCGGCGACGGGCCCGCTCGTCAGCGGAAGTTCCTCGCCTGGCCCTTCAGGATCCCCACCACGGCCGTGATGGTGTTCCAGTTCCGCGTCGTCACCGTCGCCCCGAGCAGCCTGTCGAGCTGGCCGAGATAGCCGATCGTCTTCATGTGACGGCGGTAGAGCCCGAAGACGAAGCGTTTCCTCGACGCGATCACGCGCAACGACCACTCGCCGTCCGCCGGAAGAGCGAACGGAATCGAGGCCCGGACGCGGCGAGGTTTCGAGAGGATGCTCACGAATCGTACGACGTCGGCGCGTGCCGGCTCGGCTTCGAACGGATTCTCCGTCTCGAAGCGGATGAGCTCGCGCCCGTCGCAGAGGACGACCTCCGCCTCGAAGGGCAGCTTCCGGAGCAGGTCGGCGCGGAACCTGGCGCGGGAGCCGGGCTTGCGAACGACGAACGTGCCCGCCGCGCCCACGTTCACGACGTCGTACTTGCTCAGCGCTCTCGCGAGGAGGCTCGGGCGGAACGTCCTGTAGCCGCCGACATTGACCCCTCGAAGGAAGACGACCAGCGCCATCGAAAGGTCATAAAGAGAGGGGTCAAGACCTTCCACTTTCCACTTGTCGAAGGCTCATCCGGCAGCGAGATGACGGGGTCGCCCCGCTCCGCGCCCGCATCTGCCGTGGGTCGCCCGCTCCGGGGACGATCTCGAGTTCTTCCCGCCGAATGATGCGCGGCGCTCTCGGGCGGAGGCGCAGCGATCACCTGCGGGGCGAGGTCAGGGCAGCATGACCTTGCGGATGAGCCCGCCCTCGACCTCGTAGCGCACCCACCCCACGTCCCACGGATCGGGCTTGTCGGGGGCGCGACCCGTGATGATCTCGTGGTCGAGGACGATCCGGTCTCCCTCGGTCTTCCGCTCCACGACGCGAGCCCTGTTCTGCGGGTGCTTCGCGAAGAGGTCGCGGTAGCGCTCGCGCAGCGACGCCTTGCCCGCCGAGAGCGTCCTGCCTTCGGCGGCGCTCTCCACGGCCGCGTCGTCCGCATAGGTCGCGAGGAACGCCTCGAGGTCCTGGGCGTTGTACGCGTCGAGCTGCATCTGCACGACCTCCACGGCCGTGCGCGGGAGGATCTCGTCGGGGCGGAGGGCACGCCCGTCCTTCACGACCAGCGCGATGCGGCTCGTGTTGCGGATGTCGGCGAGCGGGCTCGCCTCGAGCACGACGAGGTCGGCGAGCTTGCCGGGCTCGATGGCGCCGAGGTCCGCGAACCGGCTCACGACGCGCGCGGCGCTCCCCGTGCAGGCCGCGAGCGCCTCCGCCGGCGTGAGCCCTGCCTGGACGAGCAGCTCGAGCTCCCGGTGGATCGCCGGACCGTGGAACGTCCCGGGGTTCCCGGCGTCGCTGCCGGCGACGACCAGGACACCGGCGTCGCGCTCGCGCCGGATGTTCTCGAGCTGGTACGGCCCGAACGGCCCGCGCTCACGGGCGCGCGCCACGAGGTCGGGGGGAAGCTCGACGGGGTCGAGGAGTGTCGCGACGATGAACGGATCGGCGATCTCCACCTCGGCGCGTGAGAGGCGAGGCGCGCGCGTGAGGAACTCGTAGTATCCCTCGCCGACGACGGCGGTCGTCACCCACGGCACGCGTCGGTCGCGCGCGAGCGCCAGGATCGCGTCGTCGAGCGGCGCGTCGCGTACGCCGTGCACGAGGACGTCGGCGCCGGCGAGGAGCGCCAGGCGCGCCGTCTCCAGCTCGGTCGCGTGGACCGCGACGCGCGCACCCGCCGCGTGGGCCTCGTCGATGGCCGCCTGCGCGACGGCGCGCCACGTTTCGGGCGTGGCGCCCTTCGGCACGAGCCACCACAGCTTCACGAGGTCCGGCTGACGTCGGAGCTGCGCCCGGACCGCGCGTCGTGCGCCATCCGGATCCGTCACCTGGACCATTGGCGGATCGTCCAGCGCGAGCTGGGGGCGTGCGACGCTCGACAGGAGCGGGCCGGCGACCGCCACGCGCGGGGCAAGCGGCGACCTCGCGGCGCGCTCGCGTACCTCGAAGTTCCACTCCGGCCCCCCCATGTCCACGACCGCCGTCACGCCGCTCCGCAGGTACCGGCGGAACACATCGTCGATCTTCGCCCGGATCGCGGCCCGCTCCTGCGCGTACGGCATCCGGGCCGTGAGGTCGACGCCGTCGGGCCGTGTGTAGATGCTGCCCGACTGGAAGAAGTGGACGTGCGCGTCGATGAGGCCAGGGATGACCCACCGATCAGGCCCGCCGACCACCTCGGCGTGCGGGGGCGCCGCCACGTCCGATGCCGAACCGACGCGCACGATCCGGTTCCCCTCGATCACGACGACGCCGTCGTCGATCGCCGTCCCGTCGGGGAGGATGACGTGGCCGCGCACGACCAGCGCGTGATCGCGTCCCGGCGCGGCCGACTCCGTGGCCTTCGCGCCGGCCCCGGCCGACGGCCGGGCCGAGCGACAGGCGGCGAGCGCGAGGAGCGCGAGGAGGAGGAGTCTGCGCCGGGCCCGAACGAAGCGCATGCCGCATTCCTTACGGGGCGACCGGACGCGCGCAACGACGGTGGGGTTCCGCCGATCGGCGGACACGGAACCGGCGCCGACGACCTCGTCGGCGCGCTGATCTCCTGGGTTGCCGGCTCGCCGCGCGAGGTCGAGCACGTGCGCGCGCGTCCTCACGGACAGGCGCTTCGACGCTTCCGCCTCACCCTCCGGATTACGCGGCTCCCTCGGAGTGTACGGGCGATGCCGTCTACCCGAGCGCCTTCTTGATCTTCGCGACGTCGGACGCCGCGTAGTAGTTGCACGGCCCCTTCTTCGCGGCCGGCTTCAGCTTCAGCGCCACGATGGCGTTCTTGACCTTCGCGTCGGAGACCTTCAGCTGGACGGCGATCTTGGAGGCGGTGAGCAGCTCGGGCGCGGTGGGCATGCGCGAATCATACACGCGGCTCGGGCGCAGGCGATGCCGACGGGGGGTCGAGACCTCCGCCGCCATCGCACGAGCAACGGCTTCCGACTCACCTGAGCAATGGGCCGGCTTCCCGAGCCGAAACGGCGCGTCAGGGAGCCCTAAGACGGCGAGTGCACCGCGGTCGCGGCGGAGGTCTCGCCCGGCGCCCACTCGCCGGCGGTTCGGCCCCGCTCCCCATCGAGCGCCGCGGTCCGGAGCTTCATCATCAGCGGGATGGTCGTCAGGGCTCCGACCGCGAGGAGCGCCCAGCCCGCGCCCTCGCGCACGCCTCCTCTGAGCCTCCTGGACAGGAGAAGCCCGATCCCGGCGCCCAGCACGACGCGCGTTCCAGCGATCAAGATCATGTCCGGTACCGAGACGATCCTCTGCCTCATGGCGTCCTCCCTCTGCCCATCTTCGTGCGCTCGCCCGTGCGCGGGGACGCGTTCGCAGATGTTGCGGGCGCACCGCCGTACGCCGGGACGCCGAGCCGTTGCCTGCCTCGCGGGCATGGCCGCGCACGAGTCACGTCGTCAAACCTAGTCCGCTGAGCTCGGTTCCGCCCCGAGTTACGCCGCGGCGTCGGAACGTTGACCTGGGAGATCGGTCCGCCGTCGGCCACGGCTCGAACCGCGCTAGAGCGTCCCCGCGATCGCCCGCGCCGCCGCGGCCGGATCGCCGCCCTCGCGCAGCGGGCGCCCGATGACGAGCACGTCCGCGCCGGCGCGCACGGCCTCCGCGGGCGTCGCGACGCGAGCCTGATCGCCCCTCGCCGCGCCCGCGGGACGGACGCCGGGGATGACGAGGAGCGGGCCAGGCCCGACGGCGGCGCGCACCGCGGCCACCTCGTGCGGCGAGCAGACGAGGCCGCCCGCGCCCGCGCCCACCGCGAGCTTCGCGAGCCGCACCACCGCGTCCTCGGGCGGGCCGGCGAGGCCGATGGCGGCGAGCGCCGCCGCGTCGAGGCTCGTGAGCACGGTCACTGCGAGCACGCGCACGCCCGGGCCGGCGCCGCGCACCGCGGCGCGGACCATCTCGGCGCCGCCGGAGGCGTGCACGGTGAGGAGCGACGCGCCGCTCGCCGCCGCGGAGCGCGCGGCGCCCTCGACGGTGTTCGGGATGTCGTGGAGCTTCAGGTCGAGGAACACCGGCTTCCCGAGCGCCGCCGCGGCGCGCACGACCGGCGGGCCCTCGGCGACGAACAGCTCGAGGCCGACCTTGAGCATGCCGACCTCCGGCGCGACCGCGCGTGCGAACGGCTCGGCGGCGGACCAGGACGGGAAGTCGACGGCGGCGCAGATGCGATCCTTCGGCTGCATGCTGTTGGCTCCTCCCTGTGCGAACGTTCCCGACGGCTCCTCGAGCCGTGCCCACTCGTGGCTCGAGCGGCGTGCAGTCCGCTCGCCGAGCGCCCGCCGAGGGACGAGCGGCGAGGGCCCACCCCTCCGAACCGGCGCTACCCCTTCCCCACCTGCATCCGCCCCACCTCGCGCAAGAGCGCCTCGGCCCGCTCGCGCGGCAGCCGGCTCTTCGCCTCGAACAGCGCGAACGCGAGCAGCTCGTCGAGCGCCTCGAGCGCGCGCGCCCGCGCCGCCGCGCCGCGGAACGCGCCGGCGGCGCTCACGTTGCCGAGCACCTGGCCGACGTCCACGCCGCCGTCCTCGGCGACGCGCACGCCCTCGAACGGCGCGCGGCGCTTCTCGGGGAGCTGCTCGAGGTAGCCGTTGAGCCGGGCGGTGGCGTCGGGCGTGGCCGCGACGAGCGCGGCGTGCACGCGCAGGAAGATGCGCCGGTACGTCTCGAAGGGACCGCTCGCGCGCGCGGGCGCGGCGGGCTCGGGAGGCGCGATCTCGATCGTGACCTCCGGCTCGCCCGGCCCGGGCGTCGTGGCCGCGCGCGCCGCCTCGACCTCCTCGAGCCGCTTCATGCCGGCGAGGAGGAGCTCGCGCGTGCGCTCCGGGAGCTTCACCGCGGTGGCGTCGTCCACCGGGCCCTCCAGGAAGGCGAACTCGCCGGTCGTCTCCACGAACGCGCCGAGGACGATCTCGCGGACCTGGCGCGTCACGCCCTCGTAGAGCTGCCCCGCGCCGAGCGCGCCCTCGTCCACGAGCACCTGCCCGAGCGGGCGCCCGCCGCGCGCGAGCCGCGCGCAGCGCTCGAGCTCCTCGTCCGGGACGAGCCCTTCGCGCCTGAGCACCGCGCCGAGGCGATCGGCGGGATCGCTCGACGACGCGAACACCACCTGCCCGTCGCGGAAGTAGATGCTCTTGCGGCGCAGCCGGTCGGGGGCGTCGGGGGCGGCGCGCGACGCGTCCTCGCCGAACGCGAGGAGGAGCACGCCCGTCTTGAGCGAGGTGAACACGAACTGGATCACCTCGGGCACGGTGAGCGCGCCGAGCGAGCCCGCGAACCAGGCGCGCGGCGCGTCCGCGCGGGCCGGCACGAGCAGCGCGAACGCCCCGCGCGCGGAGACGAGGTCCACCTCCCCGCCGCCGCCGAGCCCGAGCGCCTCCGCCTCGCGCGGAGGCACGAGGACCTCGCCTTCGCGCCCGACCGTGAGCCGCGCGCGCATGACCGGCCTAGCCCCCGGCCCGCACGCGCTCCACGGCGCGGCGCGCCACCTCGCCCACGGGCACGAGCTCCACGGCCTTGTCGCCGCGGAGCTTCCACTCGACCTTGCCCTCGGCGAGGCCCTTCTTGCCCACCGCGATCCGGAGCGGGATGCCGACGAGGTCGGCGTCCTTGAACTTCACGCCGGCGCGCTCCTCGCGGTCGTCGTGGAGCACCTCGAGGCCCGCGTCCGAGAGCGCCTTCACGATCTCGTCCGCGGCCTGCTTCAGCTCCGGCTCCGGCCCGAGGGTGAGCACCGTCGCCTGGAAGGGCGCGATGGAGAGCGGCCAGCGGATGCCGTTCTCGTCGTGGTGCAGCTCGATCGCCGCGGCCATGATCCGCTCCACGCCGATGCCGTAGCTGCCCATCACGATGGGCACCGCCTTGCCGTCCGCGTCGAGCACGGTCGCCTTCATCGACTCGGAGTACTTGGTGCCGAGCTTGAAGATGTGGCCGATCTCGAGCGCCTTGAACACGTCGAGCGTGCCGTCGCAGCGGGGACAGCCCTCGCCCGCGCGCACCGTGCGGAGCTCCGCGAGCTTCGCGTGCGGGCCGGTCAGCACGTCGCGGCGCACGTCCACGCCGCGCAGGTGGAAGCCGTCCTCGTTCGCGCCGGTGACCATGTCCCTGCGGTCGGCGAGCGAGGGATCCACGAACACGTGGACCTTCGAGAAGCCGACCGCGCCGAGCGAGCCGGCGCGGGCGCCCATGAGCGGCGGGATCTCCTCGGCGTGCGCCGGGCGGAGCACCTGCGCGCCGGTGGCGGTCTGGAGCTTCGCCTCGTTGAGCTCCTGGTCGCCGCGCACCACCGCCACGACGAGCTTCTCGTCGCCGACGTACACGAGCGTCTTGAGCTGGCGGGTCGCCGCCACGCCGTACGGCGGCGCCGCGAGCGACTCGATCGTCACCACGCCCGGCGTCGCGAACTTCTCCGGCTTCGGGAGCCCGGCGCCGTCCTGCTCGGCCGGGAGGCGCGAGGTGGCGGTCTCGGTGTTGGCCGCGTAGCGGCACTTGGGGCAGGCGGCGACGAGGTCCTCGCCGGCCTCGGTGCGGACCATGAACTCGGAGGACTCGCTGCCGCCCATCGCGCCGGAGTGCGCCTGCACCGCCACGAAGTCGAGGCCGCAGCGGGTGAAGATCCGCTCGTACGCGCGCCGCTGGTCCTCGTAGCTCTTGTCGAGCCCGGCGCGGTCCACGTCGAACGAGTAGGCATCCTTCATGGTGAACTGGCGGACGCGGAGCAGCCCGGACTTCGGGCGCGGCTCGTCACGGAACTTGGTCTGGATCTGGTACCAGACCTGCGGGAGCTGGCGGTACGAGCGCAGCTCGTCGCGGGCGATGGCGGTGAAGATCTCCTCGTGCGTCATGCCGAGGCAGTAGTCGCCGCCCTTCCGGTCCTTGAGCCGGAACATGTTGTCGCCCATGACCTCCCAGCGGCCCGACTCCTTCCAGATCTCGGCGGGGTGGAGCGCCGGCAGGAAGAACTCCTGGCCGCCGATCGCGTCCATCTCCTCGCGGACGATGGCCTCGATCTTGGTGAGCGTGCGCTTCGCGAGCGGGAGGTAGTCGTAGATGCCGGCCCCGAGCTGGCGGATGAAGCCGGCGCGGACGAGGAGCTTGTGGCTCGCCACCTGGGCGTCGGCGGGCGCTTCCTTCAGGGTGGGGACGAACGCCTGGCTGAGTCTGACGACGGGCATGGTCCGGGGGTTATACACCGCTCGGCGCTGGCCTCGCAGCGCCTCGCGGCCATCACCGGGCGGCATGATCACGGGGCGCGCGCGGCCGGCTTGGCGTGGGGCGCAGCCCCCGTCAGCCCTGAGTCCGGCTCGAGGCGATCGCGATCGCCTCGGCGACCACCGCGTCCTCCAGCTCCTCCGCCTTCATCCGCTTCACGATCTTGCCCTCGCGGAAGAGGAGCCCGACGCCGTTGTGGCCGTAGGCGACGCCGACGTCGGCGGCGGCCGCCTCGCCCGGCCCGTTCACCTCGCAGCCCATCACCGCGACCGCCACCTCGCCCTTCAAGGTGCCGAGCCGCTTCTCGACGCGCTCGGCGATGGGGATCATGTCGACCGAGCAGCGGCCGCAGGTCGGGCAGGAGGTCATCGTCGCGCCGCCGAACTTGAGGCCGAGCGACTTGAGCAGCATGCGCGCGACGCGCACCTCCTCGACCGGATCGGCGGTGAGCGAGACGCGGATGGTGTCGCCGATCCCCTCGCCGAGCAGGATGCCGAGCCCGGCGGCGCTCTTCACCGTGCCGGCGAGGAGCGTCCCCGCCTCGGTCACGCCGAGGTGGAGCGGGTACTCGAAGCGCTGCGAGAAGAGCCGGTTCGCCTGCACCGTCATGGCGACGTCGTGCGCCTTCAGCGAGACCTTGATCTCCCGGTAGCCCTCGTCCTCGAGGAAGCGGATGTGCCGCTCGGCGCTCTCGACCATGCCCTCCGCGGTGGGCCAGCCGTGCTTCTCGACGATGTCCTTCTCGAGCGAGCCCGCGTTCACGCCGATGCGGATGGGCACGAGCCGCTCGCGCGCAGCCTTCACCACCTCGCGCACGCGCTCGCGCGCGCCGATGTTGCCGGGGTTGAGGCGGATGCCGTGCATGCCCGCCTCGATCGCGGCGAGGGCGAGGCGGTAGTCGAAGTGGATGTCGGCGACGAGCGGCACCGGCGAGGCGCGCACGATCGCGGCGAGCGACCCCGCCGCGTCCTTGTCCGGCACGGCGAGGCGGACCACGTCCGCGCCCGCCTCGGCGAGCGCGCGGATCTGGGCGAGCGTCGCCGCGGCGTCGGCGGTCTGGGTGGTCGTCATCGACTGGACGGCGATGGGGGCGCCGCCGCCGATGGCCACGTTGCCCACCCGGATGCCCCGCGTCCTCCGCCGCTCGCCGAGCGTCGCCGCCGCACCCTGCCCGTATCCGCCCATGCCTGGAGGTCCTCTCTCTCCGCCCCGAAAAGGCGAGGCGGCCGGCCCTCTATCTAGGGCACGGCCGCCTGCGGTGCAAACCGAGCCGTCGGCTCGACGGGGGGCTACTTCTTGCCCGCGCTCGCCAGCTCCTCGTCGATGATCTTCTTGAACGCGTCCATCGGCTGGGCGCCGCTCAGCATGCGGCCGTTGATGAAGAACGCCGGCGTGCCGGAGACGCCCGCCTCCTCGCCCGCCTTCTTGTGACCCTCGACGATGCTCGCCTTCTCGCCGGAGTCGAGGCACTTGTCGAACTTGGCCTGGTCGAGCTTCAGCTCGCCCGCGTAGCGCTTCAGATCGGGGACGTCGATCTTGTTGCCCGAGCCGAACAGCTTCTCGTGCATGTCCCAGTACTTCCCCTGGTCCTCGGCGCAGTGGGCCGCCTCGGCCGCCTTGGGCGCGCGCGCGTGCATCGGGAGCGGGAAGTCGCGGTACACGAGCCGGATCTTGTCCGGGTAGGCGTCGAGCACCTGCTTCACGGTGCCCTCGGCGCGCACGCAGAACGGGCACTCGAAGTCGGAGAACTCCACGATCGTGACCGGCGCCGCCTGCGGCCCCTTCGCCGGGCCGGTCGCCGCCACCTGGACCTTCGGCGGCTCGTAGGCCGGCAGGAGCACCTCCACCTTCGCGTCCTTCTTGAGCTGCTCGTAGTAGTCGGCGAGGAGCCCCTGCGCCTTCTGGTTCTTGATGAAGCGCACGATCTCCGGCTTCACCTGGTCGAACGGCGGGAGCTGCTGGCCGCCGGCCTTGGCGCGGTCGTACAGCGCGCGGGCCTCCTCGTCGGAGGGCTCGGCCACCTTCGCGCCGATCTCCTTCTGGACCATCTCCTCCGGCGTGACGTTCTGGGCCTTCGCCTTCTCCTCGACGATGCGCTTGCGGATCATCGCCTCGAGCGCCTGGCGGCGGAGCTGGTACTTCTGCTCCTGGTACTGCTGCTCGAGCTGGGAGAGGTCACGCTTCACGAGCTCGTCGAGCTCGCCGGCGGTGATCGTCTGGCTGCCGATCTTGGCGACGGGCGCGCTCGGGTCCTGCTTCTGCGCCTGACCGTTCGACGCCTGCTGCGCCGGGCGGGGTGACTGGCACGCCGCGAGCGCGAGCGCGAGCGCGGCGACGACGAGGTGACGGCTCTTCATGGGGCGGAGCTCCGGAGGAGATAGGCTTTCGGGGGTACTCTTGAACCGGGGAGATTCGGTCAAAATGCCGAGGAGGTCAACGCATTTGCCCGCCGCCGAGCGCGACGTCTGGGACCCCGATCGCTACGCGCGCTTCGCCGACGAGCGGCGCGCGCCGTTCCTCGATCTGCTCGCGCTCGTCGAGCCGCGCCCCGCCATGCGCGTGGTCGATCTCGGCTGCGGCACGGGCGAGCTCACGCGCCTCGCGCACGAGCGGCTCCGCGCGCGCGAGACGGTGGGCGTGGACGCGTCCGCCGCGATGCTCGCCCGCGCGGCGACGCACGCGGGCGGCGGCCTCGCCTTCCGGCAGGGAGATCTCGCTGCGGTGGACGACGGGCCGTACGACCTCGTCCTCTCGAACGCGGCGCTCCACTGGACCCCGGACCACGAGGCGCTCCTCCCCCGGCTCGCGGCGCTGCTCGCGCCCGGCGGGCAGCTCGCGCTGCAGATCCCCGCGAACGAGGAGCACCCGTCGCACGCGATCGCCCGCGCGGTCGCGCGCGAGCCGGACCTCGCCGCGTCGCTCGGCGGTTTCGTGCGCGAGAGCCCGGTGCTCGCGCCCGAGGCCTACGCGCAGCTCCTCTGGCGGCTCGGGCTCGAGGCCCGGCGCGTGCGGGTGGAGATCTACGGCCACCCGCTGCCCGAGCCGGGCGCGGTGGTCGACTGGGTGCGCGGGACGCTGCTCACCGACTACGAGCGGCGCCTCCCACCCGAGGCGTACGCGCGCTTCCTCGAGCGCTACCGGGCGCGCCTCCTCGAGGCGCTCGGCGACGCGCGGCCCTTCCTCTACACGTACCGGCGCGTCTTCCTCTGGGCGCGGCGCTCGGCCGCGCCCTGACGCGTGGCGCGGGCCGCCCCGCGCACAGAACCTTCCCCATGACACCCGGGCTCTCAGGGGATAAACAACCGTCCGCCCAAGCGAGGGAACCCATGGCTCAGCACGAGAGGCTCGTCATCATCGGCAGCGGACCGGCCGGCTACACGGCCGCCCTCTACGCCGCGCGCGCCAACCTGAACCCGCTCCTCTTCGAGGGGATGCAGCCTGGCGGGCAGCTCACCATCACGAGCGAGGTCGAGAACTTCCCCGGGTTCCCCGAGGGCATCCTCGGGCCCGAGCTCATGGAGCTCCTGAAGAAGCAGGCGGAGCGCTTCGGCACGCGCTTCGAGATGGGCGAGGTGACGCGCGTGGACCTCTCGCGGCGCCCGTTCCAGCTCTGGCAGGACGACCGGCTCTTCACCGCGGACGCGGTGGTGATCGCCACCGGCGCGACCGCGAAGTGGCTGCAGATCCCCTCCGAGAAGGCGTACCAGGGCCGCGGCGTCTCGGCGTGCGCGACCTGCGACGGCTTCTTCTTCCGCGGCGTGGAGGTCGCGGTCGTCGGCGGCGGCGACACCGCCATGGAGGAGGCCATCTTCCTCACGAAGTACGCGACGAAGGTCCACGTGATCCACCGCCGCGGCGAGCTGCGCGCCTCCAAGATCATGCAGGACCGCGCGCTGAAGAACCCGAAGATCGAGCTCGTGCTCGACACCGTCATCGACGAGATCCTGGGCGACGCCAAGGCGGTCACGGGCGTCCGCCTGCGCTCCACGAAGGACGGCTCGACGCGCGAGCTGCCGCTGAAGGGCGTCTTCATGGGGATCGGGCACGAGCCGAACACCCAGATCTTCCGCGGCCAGCTCGCCATGAACGACGTCGGCTACCTCGAGGTGAAGAGCCCCTCGACGGCGACGAGCGTGAAGGGCGTGTTCGCGGCCGGCGACGTCGCCGATCCGAGCTACCGCCAGGCGATCAGCGCGGCCGGGTCGGGCTGCATGGCCGCCATCGACGCGGAGCGGTTCCTCGGCGAGCACGCGACGGAGAACTGGGACTGAACCGATGAAGATGATCGACGTCGGCGCGAAGCCGAAGACGGAGCGCGTCGCGGTCGCGCGCGGGTTCGTGGCGATGTCCGCCGAGACGGTCGCGCGCGTCGAGCGCGGCGACGTCGAGAAGGGCGACGTGCTCGCCGCGGCGCGGCTCGCCGGCGTCATGGCCGCGAAGAAGACGCCGGAGCTCGTGCCGCTCTGCCACCCGATCGCCCTCTCCGCCGTGGACGTCGAGGCGGAGCCGGGGCCGCGCGGCGTCGCCGTCTCGGCGACCGTGCGCACGGTGGACCGCACCGGGGTCGAGATGGAGGCGCTCGCGGCCGTCGCCGCCGCGTGCCTCACCATCTACGACATGCTGAAGCGGTACGAGAAGGGCATGCGCATCGAGGGGCTGGAGCTCGTCGAGAAGAAGGGCGGCCGGAGCGGCCACTGGCGCCGCGACGCCGGCGCCGCCGCTGCCCCTGCGCCCACGCCGGCAAGCCGCGGCCGC
>NZ_JALCZC010000036.1:0-42867 GCF_022690805.1 Anaeromyxobacter sp. SG66 | reverse complement strand
GGCCCGCGGCGCGGGCGCGGATCTCTCCCTCCTCGAGCGCCCCGAGCCGCCGCGCGAGCCGCCGCGCCGCCAGGACCTCCGGCGCGGTCGCGCCCGTCACCTCCGGCGCGCCTCCTCCGGCGCGGCGGAGATGCGCAGCGCCGCCCCGGCGAGCTGCGGCGGGTACTCGTCGATCGCGACGAGGAAGGGCACCTCGTCCCCGGGCCGGATCTCGTCGGGCGCACGCCGGGCGGCGGCGCGGGACGCCCGGGCGAGCGCCTCCGGAGTGGCCGCGCGCCAGAGATCCTCCGGGCCCGGGACCGCCCCCGCGAGCGCCTCCCCGCGCGCGATCACCGTCCCCTCGCGCACCACCTCCACCGCGACCCGGACCGAGCGGACCCGCGCCGGCGCGTGCGAGACGATGGAGCCGCGGACGAACAGGATGGGGGCGGCGCGCTCCCTATCGTAGAGGCCGCTGCGGACGTCGGACGCGACGAACGGGCCCGCGGGCGTGCCGTGGCGGAGGGCGGCGGCGATGGCCGCCGGCCGGAACGCCGCGGCCTCGATGCGCCCGCCGCGCCACACGACGAGCATCGCGAGCGCGATGGCGAGCACGGCCACGAGCGCGACGGCGTTCACGGCGAGCGCGGTCAGCCGCGCGCCGCGCGCCGAGGAGCCTCGCCGCGCCGAGGCGGGCGGGGCCGTGAACGGCGCCGCGCGCACCGGCGCGTGCGGCTCCGGCACCTCGGCGACGGGGATGAAGTCTAGCGTCGTGGGGACGTGCGCCGGGATCGGCAGGGGCGGCGGGCGGAGCGGGGCGCGCGGAGCGGGCGCAGGCGTCGGCTCCGTGGCGAGGGCGAGCGCGGCGGAGGCGTGGTGCGCGGGTGCGAAGGACGGCTCGGGGTGCGAGGAGAGCTCGGACAGCTCGAGGCCCGGCGCACCGAAGGCGAACGCGGGCTCGGAGTCGAGCGCGAGACCCGGCCCGCCGAACGCCGGCTCCGAGCCGCCGAACGCGCCGCGCGAGCGGTCGCGGCCGCCGCCGGACGCACGGAACGCCGCCGGCGTCTCGCGATCCTCGAGCGTCAGATCGGGCCCGGAGGGCGGGGCCGCCTCGCCGGCGGGCTCGGGCGGCGGCTCGGCGGGCGCCGGCGCGGCGCCGAGCAGGTCGGCGAGGTCCGTGAGCGGCAGCCCGCGCGCGCGGCCCGAGGACTCCGCGGGACCGTCCGCCACCTCCGCGAGCGCCGCGCTGCCGGTCGCGGCCCAGGGGTCGGCCCCGAAGGAGGAGGCCTCTTCCTCGGGCGCGCCGGCGGCGTCGCCGGCGCCGGCGGCGAACGGATCGTCGCTCGCCGTCGAGGAGGCGAACGGATCCGCCGCCTGGAAGGGATCGGCCTCGGTCGCGTGCGGCTCGCGCGCGGCGGGCGCCGGGATGGTCCACGCGAAGGGGTCGGCCTCCGGCCCGGCGGGCGCCGCGGGGGCGAACGGATCGAACGAAGGGGCAGCGGAGGTGTCCGGGCGAGCGAACGACGGCTCCGGCGGCGGGGGGAACGCGAAGGGATCGCCGGACGCCGGTGCGGAGGAGCGCGCGGGCGGCTCGAGCTCGACGTCGAGCGCCGGCGCGCGCGGCGCCGGGGCGGGCACCGCGGCGGGCGGCGTCCCGCCGTGCTCACGCTGCACGGCGAAGACCGTCTTGCACTGCGAGCAGCGCACCTTGGCGCCTCGCGGGCCGATCTTCTCGTCCGCGACGCGGAACCTCGCTTGACAGCTGGTGCAGAGGACGATCATGCGGCCCCACTCGGGATCCGCAGATTACACCGCTGCGGCGCTTGACACAAAGCGTCCGCCCCAGAACAATCCTTTGAGTTCGCGCACTTACTCACCTCGGACGGCCCCCATGAACGAAGAACGCCCCGCAGCCAGCGAGCCCTCCGCGGGTGGGCGCGAGCCCAAGGTCATCAAGCGCTACACCAACCGTAAGCTCTACGACACGGTCGAGTCGCGCTACGTGACCCTCGACGAGATCGCCCAGATGATCAAGGCGGGCGCCGAGGTGAAGATCATCGACAACCGGACGAAGGAGGATCTCACGTCCGTCACGCTCGCGCAGATCATCTTCGAGGAGGAGAAGAAGACCTCGAAGATGAGCCTCGACACGCTGCGCGATCTGATCCGCCACGGCGGCGAGGTGGCGCAGCGGCTCGTCGAGGGGACGCAGGCCGAGCTGCGCGGCCGCGTCGAGGCGGTCCGCGCCGCCGCCGAGCAGCGGGTGCAGACCCTGCTCGTGAAGGGTCAGCAGACGAGCGATCGCGCCCGGGAGATGGTGCAGTCGTCGCAGGAGACGATGACCGCGTTCCAGAAGCGGGTCGACGAGCGGGTGCGCACCGCGGTCGAGCAGATGTCCACCGTCTCGGACGCGCGGAAGCAGCTCGACGACATCTCGCGGCGGATCGAGGCGCTCGAGAAGCGGCTCGACGACCTCGCCCCGAAGCCGTAGCGCTCAGGCCGCGGGCGCGCGCGCCAGGATCTCGTCGGCGATCGCGGCGAGGGCCCGCGCGCCCGACGAGCGCGGCGCGTACTCGAAGATCGTGCGCCCGTGGCTCTGGGCCTCGTCGATCTTGACGGACCAGCCGAGCACGTGGGCGGACAGCTCCGCCGGGAAGCGCGCGCGGAGCCGCGCGAGGATCTCGTCCGCGAGCTGCGTCTTCCGGTAGAGCGTCGGGACGACCAGGGTGAGCGCGGGCGCCCTGCCGCGCGCCGCGCGCATCGCGTCGAGGCTCTGCACCATCTCCGCGCAGCCGTCGAGCGCCAGGTACGTGAGCGCGACCGGGATGACGATCTCGCTCGCCGCGACGAGCACGTTCTCGGTGACGAGCGACACCGAGGGCGGCGCGTCGATGAGCACCGCGTCGTAGCGGCCCGCCGGGATCGCGTCGAGGCGCCGGGCGAGCCGCTCGGCCCGATCGGGCGACGACGCCACCGCGACCGGGAACGCGGCGAGCTCCTTGTTCGCGGGCAGGAGCTCGAGCCCCTGGATGGGCGTCCGGACGGCGATCGCGTCCATGGGCCGATCGCCCGCGAGGAGGTCGTGGATGGTGGGGGAGAGCCCGCGCACGTCGACGCCCAGCGACTTGCCGGCGTGGCCCTGCGTGTCGAGGTCCGCGACCAGGACGCGCAGCCCGCGCGCGGCGAGGTGCGCCGCCACGTTCACGCAGAGCGTGGTCTTGCAGGTGCCGCCCTTCTCGTTGACGAAGGCGATCCGCCGCATGCTACTCGCGGCCGTCGTCGTCCGCGCCGCGCTCCACCTTGGCGGCGAGGCCGTCGATCATCGACTCGAGCTCGGACAGCTTCTGCTTGAGCGAGGCGACCTCGTCCTTGGAGGGCAGGTTCGCCGCGTGCAGCGCCTGGCGCACGCCCTTGTCGAAGGTCTCCTTGGCCTGCACCGCGGAGGAGAAGAGGGTCTGCAGCCCGGTGGTCACGCGCTCGCTCGCGAGGAGCTTGCCGACGAAACGCCCCATCCTTTCCTCGCTCGCCTCCAGGGCGCGCTTCAGCATGGGGTTCCTGAGCATCTCGTCGAACGGCATGTTGGACTTGTCACCCTCCCCTCGCTAGCTTGTCAAGCCTCGTGCCCACCCCGACCCTTCTCGATCGGAGGCTCGTCGTGGTGACGGGCAAGGGCGGCGTGGGGAAGTCGACCGTGTCGGCCGCCCTCGCCGTGCTCGCCGCGCGCGCCGGGAAGCGCGTGCTCGTCTGCGAGGTGAACGCGCGCGAGCGCATCGCGCCGCTCCTCGGCGCGCCGCCGGCCGGGGCGCAGATCCGCGAGGCGCGCCCGGGCCTCTTCACCTTGAACGTCACCCCGCCCGACGCGATGCGCGAGTACGGGATAATGGTCCTCAAGTTCCGGACCATCTACGACGCCGTCTTCGAGAACCGGCTGGTGCGGCACTTCCTCCGGGTGATCCCCTCGCTCGCCGAGCTGGTCATGCTCGGCAAGATCCTCTTCGAGGCGAAGTCCGAGGAGCGCGGCCGGCCGCGCTGGGACGTCGTCATCGTGGACGCGCCCGCGACGGGCCACGCGGTCCAGCTCCTGCGGGTGCCCTCGGCGCTCCTCGACACGGTGCCCGCGGGGCCGCTGCGCGGCGACGCGGAGTGGATGCAGGCCCTGCTGCTCGACCCGGCCCGGACGGCGCTCGCGATCGTCACGCTGCCCGAGGAGATGCCGGTGAACGAGGCGATCGACCTCGACGCCCAGGTGCGCAGCGAGCTCGGCGTCCCGCGCGCCGCCCTGTTCGTGAACGCGATGCCCGAGGCGCGCTTCACGCACGAGGAGGAGGCGCGCCTCGAGTCGCTCGCGGGTGAGCCGCCCCCCCTCGGGCCCGCCGCCGCCGCCGCCCGCCTGCAGGCGCTCCGCGCCGAGCAGGCGCAGCGCTACCTCGCGCGCGCGCGCGCCGCCCTCGACCTCCCCACCACGGTGCTCCCGCTGCTGCCCGTCGCGGAGTGGGGCGCGGCGGCCGTCGAGCGGATCGCCGACGCGATCGCGGCCGCGCCGCCGGAGCCGGCGCCGTGACGCCCGTGCGCGACACGACGGCGGGCCGGCGCATCGTGGTGTGCGTGGGCTCGGGGGGCGTGGGGAAGACCACCGTCGCGGCGGCGATCGCGCTCGACCGCGCGCTCGCCGGCGGGCGCGTGCTCGTCTGCACCATCGATCCCGCGCGCCGCCTCGCGAACGCGCTCGGCCTCACGTCGCTCGGGAACGTCGAGTCGCGCGTCCCCGATCACAAGTTCGCGGAGGCGGGGCTCCGGGCGAAGGGCGAGCTCCACGCCATGATGCTCGACGTGAAGCGCACGTGGGACGACCTCGTCGCGCGCCACGCGCCGGATCCCGCCCGCCGCGAGCGGATCCTGAAGAACCGGCTCTACCAGCAGATGTCCTCCGCGCTCGCCGGCTCGCAGGAGTACATGGCGATGGAGAAGCTGTACGAGCTCGCCACCGACCGCGACTACGACCTCATCGTCCTCGACACGCCGCCGACCGCCCACGCGCTCGACTTCCTCGACGCGCCGGATCGGATCCTCGACTTCCTCGGCAACGACGCGGCGCGCGTGCTGCTCGCGCCGGCGATCGGCGCCGGCAAGCTCGGGCTCCGGCTCGCGCAGCTCGGCGGCGGCTACGTCGCGAAGACGCTCGCGCGCTTCACCGGGCAGGCCGCGCTGTCCGACCTCGGCGACTTCCTGCAGGGCTTCCAGGGCATGTACGAGGGTTTCAAGGACCGCGCCGGCGCCGTGCGGGCCCTGCTCTCGCGCCCGGAGGTCGGCTTCGTGCTCGTCACCTCGCCGAGCCCGATCTCGATCGACGAGGCGATGGCGTTCCACGAGCGGCTCCACGCCGAGTCGATGCCGGTCGCCGGGCTGGTGGCGAACCGGGTCACCCCGGATCTGTGGCCGGGCGCGGCGCCCCTGCCCTCCCCGGAGGACCTCGCGTCGCCGCTCGGCGAGCGCGGGGGAAACGACCGCGGGTTCGCGCGCCGCCTCGCGGAGACGCTCGCCGAGCACCAGATGCTCGCGGCGGCGGAGCGCCGGGCGCTCGAGCGGCTGTTCGAGGCGGTGTCGGCCCCGTACGCGGTGGTCCCGCGCCTGGAGAGCGACGTCCACGACCTGCGCGGTCTCGCCAGGCTCGCCGAGCGGCTCTGAACGGGGACTGCGCCCCGCCCCGCCGACGGCTGACCGCCGTCGCCCGGGACCCCATCCCTGCTCGCCGGGTCCCGTGCGCCGCCGGGAGCGGCGTCCGTCCCGGCGGCCTCGCTCCGCTCGCGCGTTGTCGAATCCCGCGCGGCCGTTTAGCTTCCCGAGGCCATGCTCCTCCCTCCGCTCGAGATCAAGACCCGCGCCTCGAACGAGCTCGTCGACGTCACCGCGGAGGTGCGGGCGGCGCTCCACCGGAGCGGAGTCGAGAGCGGGGTCCTCGTCGCGTTCGTCCCCCACACCACCGCAGGGATCACCATCCAGGAGAACGCGGATCCGGACGTGCGCACGGACCTCCTCCTCGCGCTCGCGAACGCCGTCCCCGAGCGCCCGCCCGGCGGCGCGTACCGGCACGCGGAGGGGAACAGCGACGCGCACGTGAAGGCGTCGCTGGTCGGCAGCTCCGCCACGATCGTCGTCGAGCGCGGGGAGCTCGTGCTCGGCACCTGGCAGGGCGTCTACCTGTGCGAGTTCGACGGGCCACGAACGCGGAAGATGCTCCTCTCGGTCCTCGCGGGTTAGGCTCCTCCCACGATGCGCCGCGCCCTCCTCGTCTCCGCCACGCTCCTCCTCGCCTGCGCCACCGCCCGCCGCCCGCCCGGAGACCCGGGCGTGACGTTCGCTCCCGAGGCCCCCGCCCGCACCGCCCTCGACGCGGAGCTCGCCGGCAAGAACGACGAGGAGCTCCTCGCGATCGGCAACGCCGCCGCTGGCGCAGCCAGCCCGGGCGACGACGCGCGCGCCGCCGCCGCCTTCGCGGCGCTCGCCGACCGGTACCCGCGCTCGCCGCACCTCGCGGAGGCGCTCCTCGGAGCGGGCGCCGCCTACGCGCGGCAGGCGGAGTGGCGGCTCGCGCTCGAGCGGTTCCGCGCGCTCGAGGCGCGCGGCGGACCCGAGGGGCTCGAGGGGGCATTCCGCGCGGCGGAGGCGCACTACCAGCTCGACGACCTCCCCGAGGCACGGGCCGCGCTCGAGCGGATCCTCGCGCGCCCGGAGCTGCCCGCGGCCGCGCGCGTCCGGGCCCTCGCCGAGCGCGGCGTCGTCGAGATGGACGGCGGCGAGCCGGCGCGGTCGGAGGCCACGCTGCGGGAGGCGCTCGCGGCGTATGCGGCGGCGAGCGCGACGGAGCGGCTCGCGCCGGCGGCCGCCGCCCAGGCCCGCTTCTACCTCGGCGAGCTCCGGCGCGCGGCGCTCCTCGCCGCCCCGCTCGATCCGACGCAGGGCGACGACGGCGCCCTCGCCGCCGAGCTCGAGCGCAAGTCGCAGCTGCTCCTGTCCGCCCAGGAGGAGTACCTCGCGGCCATCCGGCTCGGCGACGAGCGGTGGGCGGTGGCCGCGGGATACCGGGTCGGCGAGCTGTACGACGCGCTGCGCGAGCAGCTCCTCGAGGCGCCGCTTCCGCCCGGGCTCCACGACGAGCAGGCGGCGAGCTACCGCGCGGAGCTCCGCCGCGAGGTCCGCGTGCTCGCCGCCAAGGCGATGACCGCGTACGAGGAGACGCTCGCGCTCGCCCGCCGCGTGCGCGTCGAGGACGTGCGGTTCCTCTCGGACGCGGAGTCGTCGCTCGGGCGGCTGCGCGCCACGCTCGCCGCCGAGTAGCGCGGCGCGCCCTCGCGTCAGGGACCGCGCGGCGGCTCGCGGTACATGGCGTCGAGCTCGGCGCGGTAGCGCTGCTCGACCAGCTTTCGCTTCAGCTTCTGGGAGGCGGTGACCTCCCCCGCGGCCTCGCTGAAGTCGCGCGGCAGGATCGTGAAGCGCTTGACGGTCGCGAAGCGCGGCAGCCCCGCGTTGAGCTGATCGACCGCGCGCTGGACGAGCGCCCTCACCTCGGGGGCGCGCGCGAGCGCGTCGGGAGAGAGGTTCCCCAGGCCGTGCTGCCCGGCCCAGCGGGCGGCCGCCTCCGGCTCGAGCGTCACGAGGGCGGTGACGTAGTTGCGGCGATCGCCGTGGACCAGCACATGGGCCAGCACCGGGGAGAGCACCTTGAGGCGCCCCTCGAGCTCGGTCGGCGCCACGTACTTGCCCCCCGAGGTCTTGATGAGGTCCTTCTTGCGGTCGGTGATGGCGAGGAAGCCGTCCGCGTCGAGGTGGCCGACGTCGCCGGTGTGCAGGAAGCCCTCCGCGTCGAGCGCCTCCGCCGTCAGCTCCGGCAGCCCGCGGTAGCCGCGCATGATCCAGGGGCCGCGCATCAGGATCTCGCCGTCCTCGGCGATCTTCACCTCGATGCCGGGCAGCGCCGGGCCCACGGTCCCGAGCCGCCGCGCGCCGGGCAGGTTCACGTGCGTCGCGGCGGACGACTCGGTGAGGCCGTAGCCCTCCAGGATCACGACCCCCATGGCGTCGAAGAACTCGGCGACGTCCTTGGACAGCGGCGCGGAGCCCGACACGAAGAACCGGAGCCGCCCGCCGAACAGCGCGCGGACCTTCTGGAACACGAGCCGGTCCGCGGCCGCGAACTGGGCGGCGAGCACGGCCGACGGCTGCTTCCCCGCCCGCAGCGCGCGCGAGCGCGCGAGGCCCACGTCGAGCGCCCAGCGGAAGATGGCCGCCTTCACGGCGCCGCCCTCGCGAGCGTTCTGGAGCACCTTGGCGTGGACCTTCTCGAAGATGCGGGGCACCGCGCAGACGAAGGTCGGCCGGATGACGCTCAGGTTCTCGACGATCCGCTCGATGCGCCCGTCGATGGCGGTCGGGAACCCGATGCGCAGCTGCGCCGTCCCGATCATCTTCCCGAAGACGTGCGCGAGCGGGAGCCAGAAGAACTGCAGCGGGTCGGGGTGGCCGAGGATGCCGGTGTCCTGGACCGCCTTCGACTGGGTGATCCAGCAGGCGTGCGTCAGCTCGACGCCCTTCGGCTGGCCCGTCGTGCCCGAGGTGTAGATGAGCGTCGCGAGCGCGTCGCCGCGCAGGGCGGCCGCGCGCTCCTCGAACTCGCCCGGATGCGCGGCGTCGTGGGCGCGCCCCCGTTCCTCGAGCTGTGCCAGCGTGATCACCCAGCCGTCAGCGCTGGGCGGGCCGTCGAAGGTCACCACGTGGCGGAGCGCCGGCAGCTCGGCGCGGCGGGAGGCGAGCTTGGCGATCTGCTCGCCGTTCTCCGCGAACGCGACCACCGAGCCCGAGTCGGCGAGGATGAACGCGCTCTCCTCGGGCGTCGACGAGGGGTAGATCGTGCTCGTCGCCGCGCCCGCGCAGAGCACGCCGAGGTCGGAGAGGACCCACTCGATGCGCGTGGACGACAGGATGGCGCAGACCTGCTCGTTCTCGACGCCGAGCGCGCGCAGCCCGCTCGAGATCGCGCGCACTCGCGCCTCGGTGTCCGCCCAGGTGAGGCTCTTCCACCCTCCGTCCACGGGGTAGCGGAACGCCTCCGCGGCCGGCGTCTTGCCGACGCGCTCCAGGAACAGCTCCGGGACGTTGCGAGGGGAGAGTTCGGCCAAGGGTCGGGTCTCCATGGTGAAAAGGGGGCTGGACTGTACCCCCGAGGCTGGGGAGACGCGACCGCGTCAGCAAGCGCGCAAGGCGGGGACGCGGCTTGACGCCGCGCTTGTCCGCCAAATAGGATGCTCGTCTCACTTAACGGATAACCCCGAGGACGCCGATGACCATCCCCTCCGACCGGAAGCTGCGCTTCGAGACGCTCCAGGTCCACGCCGGACAGGAACCGGCGCCCGGCACGAACGCCCGTGCGGTCCCCATCTACCAGACCACCTCCTACACGTTCGACAGCGCGGACCACGGCGCGAACCTGTTCGCGCTGAAGGAGTTCGGGAACATCTACACGCGGATCATGAACCCCACGACGGACGTCTTCGAGAAGCGGGTCGCCGCCCTCGAGGGCGGCGTCGCGGCGCTCGCGACCGCGTCCGGGCAGGCGGCGCAGTTCCTCGCCATCGCCAACATCGCCCAGGCGGGCGACAACGTCGTCTCCACGAGCATGCTGTACGGCGGCACGTACAACCAGTTCAAGGTGACGCTGCCCCGGCTGGGCATCGGCGTGAAGCTGGTCGACGGCGACGACGTGGGCGCGCTCGCGAAGGCCATCGACGGCAACACGAAGGCCCTCTACGTCGAGTCCATCGGCAACCCGGCCGGGAACGTGCCCGACTTCGAGGAGCTCGCGAAGGTCGCTCACGCGAACGGCATCCCGCTCATCGTGGACAACACCTTCGGCGCCGGCGGCTACCTCGTCCGGCCGATCGAGCACGGGGCGGACGTCGTCGTCGAGTCGGCGACGAAGTGGATCGGCGGGCACGGCACCTCGATCGGCGGCGTGATCGTCGACTCCGGCAAGTTCGACTGGGCGGCGAGCGGCAAGTTCCCGGTCTTCACCGAGCCCTCGCCGGGGTACCACGGCCTCGTGTTCAACGACGTGTTCGGGCCGAAGGGGCCGTTCGGCAACATCCAGTTCATCATCCGCGCCCGCGTCGAGGGGCTCCGCGACCTGGGGCCGGCGCTCTCGCCCTTCAACGCGTTCCTCCTGCTCCAGGGCCTCGAGACGCTCTCCCTGCGCGTGCAGCGCCAGGTGGACAACACGCTCGCGCTCGCGAAGTGGCTCGAGACGCACCGCTCGGTCGCGTGGGTGAACTACACCGGGCTCGAGAAGCACCCCCACCACCAGCGGGCCCGCAAGTACCTCCGGAACGGGTTCGGCGGCGTCTTCACCTTCGGGATCAAGGGGGGGTTCGAGGCGGGGAAGGCGTTCATCAACTCGGTGAAGCTCGCCTCGCACCTCGCGAACGTCGGCGACGCGAAGACGCTCGTCATCCACCCCGCGTCGACCACCCACCAGCAGCTCTCGGAGGCGGAGCAGCAGAGCGCCGGGGTCACGCCCGATCAGATCCGGGTCTCGACCGGCATCGAGCACATCGACGACCTCAAGGAGGACTTCGAGGCGGCGTTCGCCGCGGCGCGCTGACGCCCCCTCGTGCGGCGGGTCCCCCGGGGCCCGCCGCCGCGCGCCGTCGCCTGCCCCGGGCGCCGCGGTCGCGCGTCCTCCACCGCGCCCGCGGCGGACGGGCACCTTCCCCGCTCCCGTCCGCCCGCGGTAGGTTCCGGCGCCATGCCCGTCGGGACCTACGCGGCAGCGGGCCGCACCGCCCTCCTCCTCCTGGCCGTCGCGGCCGTGGTCTCCGGCGTCGCGGGCGCGTACCTCCAGACCGAGGAGGCGCACGCGGAGCGCCGGCTCGTGGAGGGTCGCGCTGGCGCGCTCGCCGAGGCGCTCGAGCGGTCCGTCACGGAGGCCATGGACGAGCACCGGCCGGAGAGCATGGGCGCGATCCTCGCGGCGGTGGCGCGCACCCAGGGCGTGGCCGGCGCGGCGCTCGCCGGCCCCGAAGGCCGGATCCGCTTCGCGGCGGGGGAGACGCCCGCGCGCCTCGACCTGGGCGCCGAGGCGCGCTGGACCGAGCGCCGCTTCGTCCTCTCGAAGCCGATCGCGAACGGCCCCGCGTGCCGCGGCTGCCACGGCGCCGCGACCGTGAACGGGGCGCTCCTCGTGGCGCTCGACACGACCGAGCTCGGGCCCAGGCTCGCCGCCTCGGCGCGACGCATCTGGGCGCTCGTGGGGCTCACCTTCCTCGCCATCGGCATCGCGGTCGTCCTCGTACTGCGGGCGGCGCGGCGCGTGGCCGATCGCACCCAGCGGCTCGCCGAGGCGCTGGCGGCGGCGAACGCGGCGCGCGAGGCCCGGGCCGCCGACCTCTCGCGGCTGCAGGCGATCCTCGACTCCATGGCGGACGGCGTCCTCTTCATCGACGCGGACGAGCGCGTCGCGCTCGTGAACAAGGCGGGCCGCGTGCTGCGCAACCTCACCGGCGGGGCGGGCCGGCCGCTCCGCGACTGCCACCCGAAGGCCTCGCACTCCATGCTCGACCGCGTGCTGCGCTACCTCCGCGACGGGGACGACGCCGGCCCGGCGCACTCGATCATCAAGGAGCGCGAGGGGCGGTTCGAGACGACCTACGCGCCGGTGAAGAACGCGGACGGCGCGTACCTCGGCACGGTCATGGTGATCCGCGACATCGCCGAGCGGCGGACGCTCGAGCGGCGGCTCCTCGACGCGGAGCGGCTGTCCGGGCTCGGGCAGATGTCCGCGCAGATCGCCCACGAGCTCCGGAACCCCCTCAACGCGATCGGCGGCGCGGCGCAGTTCCTCAGCCGGCGCTTCGACGGCGACGCCGAGGTCGCCGAGTACGCCGGCCTCATCGACGCGGAGGTCCAGCGGGTGAACCGCTTCGTCTCCGAGCTGCTCCAGGTCGCGCGCCCGGGCGAGCCGGAGCTGGCGCCGGTGTCCGTCAACCGGCTCCTGCGCGAGGCCGCCCGGAAGGCCGCCGTCGCGCGCGGCCTCCCGGCGGACGCGGTGCGGCTCGAGCTCGCCCCGGAGCTGCCCGTGCTCGACGTGGACGCCCCCATGATCACCGAGGCCCTGGTGAACCTCCTCCAGAACGCGTTCGAGGCGGGCGGCGGCGCGCCGGTCGAGCTCGCGAGCCGCTACGAGACCGCCGGCGGCGAGGGGACCATCCTGGTCGAGGTGCGCGACCGCGGCTGCGGGATCCCCGCCGAGGAGCTCGACGAGGTGCTGCGGCCCTTCGTGACCACGAAGCCGACGGGGACCGGGCTCGGCCTCGTCGTCGTCTCGCGCGCCGTCGAGCAGCACCGCGCCCGCTTCGCCCTCTCGCGCCGCGAGGGCGGCGGCACCGTCGCCGCCATCCGGTTCCCCGTCCGCCGCGCCGCCGCGGGGCCCTCCGATCCCGCGGCAGGCTCCGCCGCTCCGGAGGTGGCGTGAGCGCCCCGGTCGCCGCGGAGGGGCTCGTCCTCGTCGTGGACGACGATCCCGGCACGCGCAAGGTCGCGAAGGCGAACCTCTCCCTCGAGGGCTTCGAGGTGCTCGTCGCCTCCTCCGGCGCGGAGGCGCTCGCGCGGCTCGAGGAGTCGGACCCGCTCGCCGTCGTCTCCGATCTCAAGATGCCGGATCTCGACGGCATCGCCCTCATGGATCGCGTGCACGCGCTCCGCCCCGCGCTGCCGGTCGTGCTCGTCACCGCGCACGCGACGGTGGAGACGGCGGTCGAGGCGATGCGCAGGGGCGCGCTCCACTACCTCACGAAGCCCATCCGCTACGACGAGCTCGCGCTCGTGCTCCGCCACGCGGTGGCGCACGAGCGGCAGCGCCGCGACGTGACGCGCCTGCGCGGGGAGCTCGAGCGGGCGTCCGGGTTCGAGGAGATCGTCGGGACCTCGCCGGCGATGCGCGAGGTCTTCTCGATGGTGGAGCAGGTCGCCGACGCCGACGCGACGGTGCTCCTGCGCGGCGAGACCGGCACCGGCAAGGAGCTCGTCGCCCGCGCCATCCACCACCGCTCGGGGCGGCGGGACCGCACCTTCGTGGCGGTGAACTGCACCGCCATCCCGCGCGATCTCATGGAGAGCGAGTTCTTCGGCCACGAGAAGGGCGCGTTCACCGGCGCCGTCGCGCGGCGGATCGGCCGGTTCGAGCAGGCGCACGGCTCGACCCTGTTCCTCGACGAGGTCGGCGACCTCGATCTCGCCATCCAGGCGAAGCTCCTGCGGGTGCTGCAGGAGCAGGAGCTCACGCGCGTCGGCGCCCAGGACGCCATCCGCGTGGACGTCCGCATCGTGGCGGCGACGAACCGCGATCTCGAGGCGCTCGTCCGCGAGGGCCGCTTCCGGGACGACCTCTACTACCGCCTGAACGTCATCCCGCTCCGCCTGCCGCCGCTGCGCGAGCGGACGAGCGACCTGCCCGCGCTCATGGAGCACTTCCTGGGCTCGTTCGCGAAGCGCTACGGCCGCAGGGCGCCGCTGCCCCCGCCCGACGTCATCGCGGCCGCCCGCGCCTACCCGTGGCCCGGCAACGTCCGCGAGCTGCGCAACCTCTGCGAGCGCGCCGTGCTCATGGGGTGGGCGGCGATCGCCCCGATCCTCGGCGCGGGACCGCGCGCCGACGCGTACGGCGCGGCGGCGCTCGTGGACCCGTCCCTGCCGCTCCTCGAGGCGAAGCAGCGGCTCGTCGAGCGGTTCGAGCGCGAGTACCTGACGCGGCTCCTCAAGGAGCACCGCGGGCGGGTCGGCGAGGTCGCGCGCGCCGCGGGGATCGCCGAGCGGAACCTGTACGAGAAGATGAAGGCGTACGGGCTGTCGCGCGACGACTACCGGTGAGCCCGCCGGTTCGCCTCCCCCGCAAGCGGCCGTTTGCACGTCGTCCCTGGCGGGCGTGCCCCGCATTGGCAGTCCTCGCCGCGGGGAGGCGTGCTGCACAACGGGGCCATGACCGACCGGACCCCCAAGAACCGCCGCGCCGCGCTCGCCCTCGGCCTCGTCGCGCTGCTCGGCGCCGCCGCGACGCTCGCGCGGGCGCAGACCCAGGAGAAGCCCGCGAGGCCCGCCCCCGCCGCCAAGGCGCAGAAGCCCGCCGCGAAGGCGAAGAAGCCGGCCGCGAAGGCCGCGCCCGCCGCCGCCGGCCCGCAGATCACCGACGAGACCGTCGATCCCGCCGTGTGGGGCAAGCAGTATCCGCTCGAGTACGAGACCTACAAGAAGACCGTCGACCAGGTCCGCACGAAGTACGGCGGCTCGGAGGCGCTGCCGCGCACGCCGGACGAGGCGGACCCGCGCTCGGTCGTCTCGCAGGAGAAGATCGAGGAGGACCCCCGCCTCAAGACGATGTGGGCGGGCTACGCCTTCAGCGTCGACTTCCGCGAGGAGCGCGGCCACGCGTACATGCTCGAGGACCAGACCTTCACGAAGCGTCAAGCGGTCGTGAAGCAGCCGGGCTCGTGCATGCAGTGCCACGGCTCCGTGTACGTCCCCTACAAGAAGCTCGGGAACGGCGACCTCGAGGCCGGGTTCCGCAAGATGAACGCGATGCCCTACATGGAGACGCGCAAGCTCGTCGAGCACCCGGTCGCCTGCATCGACTGCCACGACCCGGAGACGATGGCCCTGCGGGTCACGCGGCCCGGCTTCATCAACGGCATGCGCGCCCTCAAGGCGAAGCTGGGCGTGAAGGACTACGACGTGAACAAGCAGGCCTCGCAGAAGGAGATGCGCGCGTTCGTCTGCGGGCAGTGCCACGTCGAGTACTACTTCAAGGGCGACGACAAGCAGCTCACCTACCCCTGGTTCAACGGCATCCGGGTGGACGACATCCTGGCGTACTACGACGAGATCAAGTTCAAGGACTGGGTCCACAAGACGACCGGCGCGCCCGCGCTCAAGGCCCAGCACCCCGAGTTCGAGATGTGGAACCAGGGCATCCACGCCCGGTCCGGCGTCACCTGCGTCGACTGCCACATGCCGGAGATCCAGTACAAGGGCGAGAAGATCACCGATCACCAGGTGAACAGCCCGCTCCTCAAGGTCGAGGCGTCCTGCACGAGGTGCCACGCGGGCGTGAAGCCGGACGAGCTCAAGAACCGCGTCCTCACGGAGCAGGACCGCTTCTACAAGCAGCGGAACATCGCGATGGACGCGCTCATGGATCTCATCGGCGACATCCAGAAGGCGCAGGGCGAGGGCAAGGCCACCCCCGAGCAGCTCGACGCGGCGCGGTACCTCCAGCGGCGCGCGCAGTTCTACCTGGACTTCGTCGAGGCGGAGAACTCCACCGGCTTCCACGCCCCGCAGGAGGCGCTGCGGATCCTCGGCGACTCCGTCGACTACGCGCGCCAGGGACAGCTCGTGCTGCGCGACGCGACGTTCAAGCCCGACGTGAAGGTCGTCGTCGTCCCGACGGCGCAGCCCGGCCCGGCCCAGGCGCCGGGGACGCACCCGGCGGCCGCTCCGCCCGCGCCCGCGCCCGCCCCCGCGCCAGGGAAGCCGGCGGAGAAGGCGAAGTAGCGGGGCGCGGGCGAGGGTACGGCGAGGCCCCGCCGCCTCGAGCGGCGAGCGGGGCCCTCTCGCATCCTTCGCGCGGGGCTACAGGGGGACCGGCAGCGGGAGGCGGTGGACCTTGTCCACCGACTGCGGGCCCTTCACGCCGTGACAGGAGACGCACTGCTCCTTGCCGTTGCCCGTCTCGCGCGCCGCGTGGGAGATCGCGTAGGCGGTGGCGTGGCACGCGGTGCACGCCGCGGCGATCGGGGGCGTCGTCGGCTCGTCCGCCCCGTGAGCGGACGATCCGGCGTGACGGATCGTCGGCGTCTCGTTCGCGACGGTGGGCGGCGAGGTCGCGGGGACCGCCTCGACGCGGTAGGTCCCCTCCAGGTGACAGAGCGTGCACCGGGCGAGGTCTCCGGGGAACTCGCCCATGTCGCGGAAGCGGAAGCTCCCGTAGCGACCGTACGAGACGTACGGGCGGAGGGTCGAGAGCTCCGCCGTGCCCGAGCGCCCGCCCGTGTGGATCCGGTGGATCATCACCTTGAAGTGGATCGAGCGCTCCTCGATCCCGTCGTAGGTGCTCGCGAGGTCCGTGTCGCCCGCGGCGGTCTTGGGGCGGGCGTGCCAGTCCGTCCGCTCCGGGGTGTGGCACGCGGAGCAGTACTCGACGCGCATGCGCATCTGGCCGTGATAGGCGATGCGCACGTGACAGGCGTTGCACTTCGCGACGTCGACGATGCGCCGGCGCGGCGTCGGATTTCCCCCGCCCGTGCCGCCCGCGGCGAGATCGATCCACACCGTCGCGGTGTCGGCGGGCTCGTAGAGGGACTCGCCCGTGTACGGCCAGGCGAACGCGTTCGCGACGGGGTCCCATAGCGGGGTGTAGGCGCCGCGCCGCGTGTCCAGGCCGGCGATCCAGGTGCCGCTCGCGTCGGCGGGGAGCGTCGCCTTGAACGTGTAGCTGAAGCGGCCGTTCACGTCCGCCGCCATGTCCACCGGGACGAGCTCGCTGATCGGGAGCGAGGCCGCGCCGAGCGAGCGGAAGTCCGGATCGGCCGGGCCCGCGATGGTGGCCTCGAAGTAGCCGCTGTGCCCCGGGGCCGCGTCGAAGGCGCCCCGCGGCACCGGGCTCGTGGCGTCGAGCGCCGGCGTCGGCGAGAGCAGGGACGTGAGCAGGCCGTCGCGATCCGAGACCGTGAAGACGATCGTCGGCGACATGCCGGGCAGCGCGTTCTTGACCTCGACGATCTCGAGCGTCGGCCTGTTCAGCCGCGGGCTCCGGAGCGGCGCGACGTGCGCCTCCGCGATGTCCACCTGGTCAGCCGGATCCCCCGGGAGCGACACGTGGCACTTCGCGCAGCCCGTGTCGTCGGGCTGCGGCCCGCCCGAGTGGGCGAAGTGGACCGGGTCCGGCGGCGCGCCCGCCCCGAACCAGACGTCCGCGTGGCAGCCCTGGCAGCTCCGCCGCGAGATCTCGGTCGCGAGCGCCGCCTCGCGCGCCGCCCCCGCGTGGCACGTGGTGCAGTTGCGGAGGTCCACGGGGAACGTGACGCCGCGCGCGACCAGCTTCGCCGGCTGTCCGTTGTCGGTGCGCGCGACCACCTGCCCGAAGATCCGCTCGCGGCTCTCCGCGCCGATCACCGAGAACCTCCGGCCGAGGAGCGGCGTGTTGCGCCCCGTGAAGAACGGCTTCGGGCTCGTCGCGCCGATGGGCGGCGCCTCCACGGCGCTGCTCGCCACGTAGAGCGTCGGCAGGTTCTTCCCGCGGTGGATGCGGTGCACGAGGCGCGACAGCTCGAGCGGGTTCGGATCCGTGTCGGCGGTCGCCGCGGCGGGCGCGGCCGGATCCACCGTCTGCCCGTCCGCGTGCTGGTACGTGTGGCAGGTGACGCAGATGCGGGTACCGGTGCGGGACCCGTCGTGCGCGCGCAGCGTGCCGTGGCAGCTCGCGCAGGCGGTGTCGAGAACGAGCTCGCGCCCCCGGAGCGGCCCGTGGTTCGGCACGAAGTCGAACGTCGAGGTGGTGAGCTGGGTCCCGGCGACGCCGGTCAGGAACGCGCCGACGCGCAGCGTCTCCGCGAGGTCCTGGCCGGCGGGGAGCGGGGCCGCGAGCGTGTACGTGAACGCGCCGCCGCCCTGGTCCGTCCAGGTCCCGGCCGTCTCCGCGCCGGGCTGGCGCGTACCGTGGAGCACCGCTCCGTCGGGCGTGCCCGGCCCTGCCACGGGGAGGTTCGCGAGCGTCTCCGCGCCGGTGAGCAAGAGGCTGCGCCACGCGGGCAGGGCGGTGCCGGGGTTCACGGGATCCGGAGAGAGCGCCGCCAGCGTGAAGGCCGGGCCGAGCGACCGCGCTGCCGCGAGGCCGAGGGGCCGCTCGTCGCGCGAGATCTGCAGGGTGACGACGACGTGCTGGGCAGCGTCCAGCGCCGCGCCGATGATCTCGATCCTCGGCCCGGTCGGCGGGGGCGATCCCACGGCGGCGCCGAGCTTCGGCGCCTGCTGGCATCCGCCGAGCAGCGCGAGCGTGACCGCCGCGGCCCAACCGCTGTTCGTGAACCGGCGACTCATCGATCCTCCCGGCGCGCGCGCCGACGCCTTCCCCGGCTCGCGTCTCGTCGCCATAGCACGAAGCAACCGAGAGGCACATTCCGCTTACCGCCACGCAGTCGCGAGGTGCGCGCGCGTCGGTCACCGGCAGCGCACCGGCGCAGAGGTGCGGACTGCGCCGCGTCAAGGCGACAGCCGCGAAGTTGACACCCACAGGATCTCGGCACGTACCATGCGCGCCGGGACCGACTCCGCGACGGACGAGCCGTCGCGGCGGGGAGGATGGACATGCGAATCGGCCGAGGCCCTGCGGGCCGGCCTCGCATCCTGGAGAGCGGAGCGTGCGCGGAGGCCCTCGGGGGCGCCGGGCGGCGCGGTGCGTCCTCCGGCTGGCTCGAGCCGAGCGGAACTTCGAGCGGGCGGCCGTGACGCGCCAGCTCGCCATGGCGCTCGCCGCCGCCTCCTCCCTCTTCGCCGCGTGCGCGCCCGAGCCGGGGATCGGCGTGCCTCAGCCGATCCAGGTCCCCGGCGGACCGGCCGAGCACTTCTCCACGCTCGAGCTGAACATCCTCGTCCCGCGGTGCGCCACCGCCTCGTGCCACGCCGGCGAGTCTCCGCCGGCGTACCCGCCCCTCGACGCGGGCCTGGCCTACGGCGCGCTCGTCGCGTCCCCCTCGCAGCAGGCCTCGCTGAACCTCGTCGAGCCCTTCGATCCCGCGGGCAGCTACCTCGTCATGAAGCTGCGCGGCACCGCCGGCGACGTCGGCGGGGTCGCGAGCGCGATGCCGATCGGCGACGCCGCCCTCGACGAGGCCGACATCCAGGCGATCGAGGCTTGGATCGCGAACGGAGCGCCGAATGACTAGCCGCAGCGCACCCCGGCGGATCGCAGCCGCCGCCGCGCTCGCCCTCGCCGCCACCCTGCTCGCCTGGGCGCCGCCCGCGCGCGCCAGCGGCGACAACGTGATCGTCTCCGGCTCCGTGTACGTGGACTACTGGGGCATCGAGCGGCGGGACATCGCCGCCCGCACGCCGCGGAGCGTCTCGCCGGACGCGTCGCTGAAGGTCCAGGTCGACATCAACGACGACCTCGCCTTCTCCGCCAAGGCGTGCTTCAGCTGCCACGGCATCGACCTCGAGCACGCCCACCTCGACTACACGCCGAAGACCTGGTTCAACGTCCAGGCCGGGCGCATCGCGGTGCCGTTCGGTGAATACGCGAACCGGGTCGATCAGTCCGGACACAAGACCGTGTCCGCGCCGCTCATCTACGACATGGGCCGCATGGCGTACGGCGAGAAGAACGCGATGAACCTCGGCGTCATGCCCCAGCCCTACTCCGACACCGGCGCCCTGCTGTACGGGATCACCTGGCTCGGCGAGAGCCTGCAGGTCTGGTACGGGCTCTACGGCGTCGCCGGCATGCGCGGCTCGAACGACCTCGACTTCACCTCGCTGCGCACCGTCTATTACACCGACAACAACGACCAGCCCGCCGGCGGCGGTCGGCTCGCCGTCACCTGGGCCTCCTCCGGCAAGGGCTTCTTCGGCGACGTGAGCGTCGGCGCCTCGGCCACCGGCGGCCGCTACGATCGCGCGGCGAAGCTCGACTACGCGGCCGTCGGCGCGGACGCGTCCATGAAGCTCGGCCCGGTCACGCTGCGCGGCGAGTACGCGGCGCGGCGCACCGACATCGACACGGCCGCCAAGGGCTACAAGTGGACGATCGTCGACCCCTTCGTCATGAAGGAGGGCTGGTACGCCGAGATCGAGCACCCGCTCGGCAAGCACGTGGACATGGTCTACCGCTACGACGAGCTCCGTCGTAAAGGCGTACCCCTCCCCGGCTCCACGATCACGCCGGACAGCCTCCTCGTGCGCTACACCGCGGGGCTCGTCCTGACGCCGGCACAGTCCACGTACGTGAAGCTCGGGTGGGAGTACTGGAGCGACAAGACGATGATCGGCACGCCGCCCGGCACGACGCCCTTCCAGGACTTCCACTCCATCCACCTCGGATTCGGAGGAGCCTTCTGATGTCCGTCACCTTCGCCGCCGCCGCCGTCCTGGGGCTCGTGCTCCAGGCCGAGCCCGAGAAGGCGCCCCCCGATCCCCGCGACTTCGGGCCGGGCACCATCGACGTCTCGTCGTATCCGGAGGAGCAGCAGCGCCGGTACGAGATCCTCATCGGGAAGTGCAACAAGTGCCACCCGGCCGCGCGGGCGGTGAACTCGCACTTCAGCTCGCAGCAGTGGAAGCGCTACATGAAGAAGATGCTGCGGCGCCCGAACTCCGGCATCAACGAGGAGCAGGCGCAGCGCATCTACGAGTTCCTGAAGTTCCGCGCGACGCAGGAGGGCCTGGGCTAGGCCCGGACCGCCATGTTCGCCAGGTTCGCCGATCGCACGAAGAGCTCGCTTCGCTTGCGCCTCATGGTGGCGACGCTCGTCCTCGTCGCCCTCGCCCTCGCCATCGCCGCGGTCGCGTTCGAGCGCGTCGCGCGCTCGGTCATCGTCGACGCGGTGCACTCGCACCTCTCCGCCCGCGCCGAGGAGGTCCAGGCCGCGGTCGTCCGGTTCCAGCGGGAGCGCGCGCTCGCCATCCGCAACTGGGCCGAGGCGGAGGCGATGCAGATGACGATCGACTCCGGCGATCCCAAGTTCGCCGAGGACTACCTGCGCAGGACGATCCAGGACCAGGGCGGGACGATCTCGGCGGCGGCGCTCCTCGACATGGACGGCGCCGTCATCGCCGCGGTCCGGGAGGGCGCCGCGGGCGAGCGCCGCGGGCTGCCGGTCGTGACGCTGCGCGGCGTGGTGCTCGGCGACGTGCCGGTGAAGGCCGCGCTGGAGGGCTCCGCCGAGCTCGGCGACGGCGTCGCCGCGGGGACGGTGCCGCTCTCGCGGCTCGATCCCACCGAGGGCAGCGCGCTCGGGGTGATGGTCGCCGCGCCCGTGAAGGACTTCGCCGGCGACCTCGTGGGCGTGGTGGTGGGCGTCCTCTCGCCGCACGGGCTCTCCCGGCTCCTCGGCGGGATCGCGGGCGAGGACGGGCTCTACCAGCCCATCGTCGCCGACGAGCGGCTCACGCTCGTCCTGTCGGTCCCGTCCGCCGACGCGCGCAAGGTGCACGCGCTCGCGGAGGCCGCGTCCGCGGCGCCCGGCGCGCTCGAGACCATCGCGCTCGCCGGCTCGGAGCCGGTGCTCGCCGTCCGCACCGCGCCCGACGCGGGCGTCCCCGGCTGGCGCACGTTCATGGCGGTCCACGAGGCGGACGCGTACGGCCGGCTCTACTGGCTGCGCGCCCTCCTCGGCATCCTGTTCGCGATCGTCCTCGCCGTCGCGGGCGTCGCGAGCATCGGCGCGATCCGCCAGGCCTCGCGGCCGCTCACGGACATCACCCAGTCCATGACCCAGGTCGCGAGCGGCGACCTGTCCACCCGCGTCCCCGAGGCCTACAGCGACGAGCTGGGCCACCTCGTCCACTCGTTCAACGTGATGGTGAGCGAGGTCGAGCGGTCTCGCGACGAGCTTCAGCGCACCGAGGCGCTCCGGCGCGAGGTGGAGATCGCGCACCGGATCCAGACCGCGATCCTGCCCGTGGCGCCTTCGCTCGCGGGCTACGACGTCGCGGCGCGCATGAAGCCGGCCGACGACGTCGGCGGCGACCTCTACGACCTGCTCCCGTTCGACGACACGTTCTGGGTGCTCGTCGGGGACGTCTCCGGACACGGCATCAACTCCGGGCTCGTGATGATGATGGCGCAGGCCGCGGCGTACGCGGCGATCGCCGAGAACCCGCGCGGCTCGCCGAAGACCGTCATCGCCGCCGTCAACCGCGTGGTGCACGAGAACGTCCGCCGGAGGATGCGGCGCGACGACTACCTGACGCTCATGGCAGCGCGCCACATCGGCGACGGGCGCTTCGTCGCTGCGGGCGCGCACCAGCCGATCTTCCTCTCCCGCGGGAGCGGCAAGGTCGACGTCATCGAGCCGGCGGGCCCGTGGTGCGGGCTCGGGCCCAGCGTGGCGCCGCGCGAGTACGAGTTCCAGGTCCACCCCGGGGAGATGCTCTGCCTCATCACGGACGGCATGGTCGAGGCGCCGGACGCCGGGGGCGATCTCTTCGGCGAGGACCGCCTCGCCCAGATGCTGTCCGAGCCCTCCGTCAGCTCCGCGACCGCCTCGCAGGCGCTCGCCGCGATCTTCTCCAGGGTCGAGGCGTTCGCCGCCACGCAGGCGGACGACATGACCGCAGTCGTCCTGAGGCGCCAGCCCCATGCCTGAGCAGAAGCCCGAGCCGCGCCAGCCCATCTACCTCATGCTGCGGATGAAGCCGCCCTGGGTCTTCATCGACGAGATCCGGCGCTTCGTCGAGTCGTTCTGCGCCTGCGCCTGCGAGGTCGCGGTGAACCGCGAGTCGCAGCTCGCGCTGGCGGTGCACGAGCTCATGCAGAACGCGGTGCCGTTCTCGCACGAGGAGGAGGTCGACCTCGTCCTCGAGGTGGATCCCGACGCCGATCGCGTCGAGGTGGCGGTGACGAACCGCTGCACCGAGGCGGAGTTCCAGTCGCTGAGGGAGCGCATCGAGCGCATGAACGAGGAGCCCGACGCGCTCCGCCACTACCTCGCCGAGATGAGCACCTCGCCGGCCACCGTGCGCGGCGGGCTCGGCCTCGCGCGCGTCCGCTTCGAGTGCCAGCTCGAGGTCACCTTGAGCCGCTCGGGTGGCCGCGTCACCGTCCACGCCTCCGGCGCGCTGCGCGCGCCGGCCCTGAAGGTTCCCGGAGGAGCCCATGCCTGAGTTGCCCGTCCCGACGAATCCGCTGCAGGTCGCGGACGACAAGTACTCCGCAGTGCTCGCGAGCGACGTGGAGGGTCCACGCGTCGTCTTCCGCGGCACGATCAGCACCGTCAACCCCGCGGTGATCCTGAACCCCTTCGTCGACGCGGTGCACGGCGAGCTCTCGCGGCTCGGGAGGAGGCGGGTCCGGGTGGATCTCCGCGAGCTGGAGTTCTGCAACTCCTCCGGCTTCAAGTCGTTCATCCACTGGATCGAGCGGATCGGCGCGCTGCCGGAGCCGCAGCGCTACTCGCTGCACTTCCTCTCCAACCCGGCGCGCAAGTGGCAGCGCACGAGCCTGCTCGCGCTCTCCTGCTACGGCGTGAACAGCGTCTCGATGGAGTAGGCGCGGCACCGCGCCGCCCCCGCAGGCGGCGCTCCGAGCTCGCGGCCCGTTCGCCTCCCGGCGGGCGGGCCGCGTCACATTGACGCAGCGTGATCGCCGCGCCGCGAGGCCACGCGCCGCTCCGGTCGGATGGGCGCATCCGAACGCCTGGCGCGGTCATCCGAACGCGCCGCGCGCTCTCGTCCTGCGGACCGCGTAACCCCGCGAGACGCCGTCGGCGAGCGGGGACCGCGCCCGTGGCGCGCGGCTTGCGATGTGAGGGGCCAACTCGTTCACGAGGCCCTTCATGCCCATCGGAAGCTCGCTCCTCTCGTGGCCCCTCGTCCTGGTCGCCGGGACCCTCGGCGTCGCCGCGGGCGTCGGCGGCTACGCCTTCGCG
Source organism: Anaeromyxobacter sp. SG66 (assembly GCF_022690805.1). Taxonomy (NCBI): domain Bacteria; kingdom Pseudomonadati; phylum Myxococcota; class Myxococcia; order Myxococcales; family Anaeromyxobacteraceae; genus Anaeromyxobacter; species Anaeromyxobacter sp. SG66. The sequence continues at coordinate 19,204 of NZ_JALCZC010000036.1, read as the reverse complement.
TACGCGAAGGGGACGTCGTACCTCGGCAACGACCCGGCCACGTGCGCCAACTGCCACGTGATGTCCGGCCACTACGAGGGCTGGCAGGAGTCGTCGCACCACGCCTTCGCCACCTGCAACGACTGCCACACCCCCGCCGCGCCCGTCGGCAAGTACGTGACCAAGGCCGAGAACGGGTTCCACCACTCGATGGCGTTCACGGTCGGCGGGTTCCCCGACGTGATCCGCGCGCGGGCTGCGAGCCGCGAGGTCGTCGAGGGCCAGTGCCGGCACTGCCACGCCGCCGTGGTCGACGCGATGACCGCGGGCGGCGAGGTCTCCTGCATCCGCTGCCACGCCTCCGTCGGACACCTCCGCTGAACCGCCTCACGTCACTCAAGGAGAAACGCAAATGACCCCCGAAACCGCCCCGAAGAAGCGCGGGCTCCTCCTCGCCCTCGTCGCGGGCGCCTTCGCGCTCGCCGCCGTGCTGGCCGCCGCCCTCCTCGTGAACGTCGCCGAGAAGAAGAGCGAGGCGAAGAACCCGACCGTGCGCGTGGTCGAGCTCACCGACGACACCGAGGATCCGGCCGTGTGGGGCAAGAACTTCCCGGCCGAGTACGACCTCTACAAGAGGACGACGGACATGGTCCGCACGAAGCACGGCGGCTCCGAGGCGATGCCCCACACGCCGACGGCGCAGGATCCGCGCACAGTGACCTCCCAGTCCAAGACGGACGCGGACCCGCGGCTCAAGACGATGTGGGCGGGCTACGCGTTCGCGGCCGACTTCCGCGAGGAGCGCGGCCACGCGTACACGCTCGACGACCAGATCTTCACGCAGCGCCAGGTCGTCGCGAAGCAGCCCGGCACCTGCGGCCAGTGCCACGCCTCCGTCTACGTGCCCATGAAGAAGCTCGGGAACGGGGACATCTTCAAGGGCTTCGAGGCGCTCAACAAGATGCCGTACTCGGAGGCGAAGCAGCACTTCAAGCACCCGGTCGCCTGCATCGACTGCCACGACTCGCAGACCATGGCGCTCCGCGTGACGCGCCCGGCCTTCCTCGAAGGCATCCGCGCCTTCAAGGCGGCCCAGGGCGTGCCGAACTACGACCCGAACACCATGGCGACGCGGCAGGAGATGCGCGCCTACGTCTGCGGCCAGTGCCACGACGAGTACTACTTCAAGGGCCCGGAGAAGCGGCTCACCTTCCCCTGGTCGAAGGGCATGAAGGGCGACCAGATCCTCTCCTACTACGACGAGGTCGGCTTCCGGGACTGGACGCACAAGGAGACGGGCGCGCCGGTGCTGAAGGCGCAGCACCCCGAGTTCGAGATGTGGAACCAGGGCATCCACGCCCGCTCCGGCGTCGCCTGCGCCGACTGCCACATGCCCTACATGCGCGTCGGCGGCACCAAGGTCTCGGATCACTGGGTGCGCAGCCCGGTGCTGAACCTGAACCGCGCCTGCCAGGGCTGCCACAAGTGGCCGGAGGAGGAGCTCAAGGCCCGGGTCGAGGCGATCCAGGACAAGCACCTCGAGCTCCGCGAGCAGGCGTTCGACGCCCTCGTCGCGCTGATCGGCGACGTCAAGGCGGCGAAGGAGGCCGGCAGGACGGACGCGGAGCTCGAGAAGGCGCGGTTCCTCCAGCGCCGCGCGCAGTTCCTGTTCGACTTCGTCGAGGCGGAGAACTCGACCGGCTTCCACGCGCCGCAGGAGGCCGCCCGCGTGCTCTTCGAGTCGATCGACGCCTCCCGCCAGGGCCAGATCGCGCTGCGCGATCCGTCCTTCAAGCCGACCGTCGCGGTGGTGACGATCCCCCCGCCGCCGGCCGCCCCCGGCGCGCCGGCCCCCGCCGTGCAGCCGGCGGCCCTCACGAGGTGATTCCCCGGGGCCTCCGGACGCGCTCCCCTGCCGCGCCGGAGGCCCTCTTCTCTCCACCGGAGGCCGCCGTGCCGAGACCGCTCTCGTTCCACGCCCGCCGCGAGCTGCTCCAGGCCTCCGCCGCCGCGTCGGCCCTCGCCGGGCTCGGCCTCCCCGTCGACGTGCTCGTCGCACGCGGCAAGGGCTGGTCGCGGCGCAGCGGTGCTCGCTCCGGCGCCGAGCCCCGGCCCCCGTCCGACGCCCGCGACGAGGGGGCGAGCCGTCCGGGCACGGAGGAGCGCCGGGCCCGCGAGCCGTCGGACGTCGAGGGCGACCGGGGCCCGCGATGATCGTCGCCGGCCTCGTCATCGAGACGGTCCCGGGCGCGGCGCCGCGCGTGGCCGCGCGGCTCCTGCACGAGCCCGGCCTCGCCCTCCAGGGCGGCGACGGGGATCGCCGCCTCGCGGCCGTGTTCACCGGCGCGGACGGCGCCGCGCTCGAGGCGCTCGCGGAACGGCTCGTGCGCGCGCACGAGGACCTCCTGGGCGTCTTCCCCACCTACGTCGCGGACGCGGGCGACGGGTCCGGAGATCCCGGGCCGGGCGGCGCCCGCTCGTGACGCTCCGTCATTTGCCGCCAGGCCTCGCGGCCCACTCGCCCGGAGCCACGGCGCTCGCCCGCTCCCGGGCACTTGGGGTTCCCCGCGCGAGGACCCGCGCCGCTCCCCCGGCGGTGGCAGCATCCGCACGCCGCCGCCCCGTTGCACCCGCCGTCACCACGCCGGCGGCGACCCTCACCCCGGAGGTACCATGAAGCTGACGACACGCATCACGCTCGCCGCGGCCCTCGCGCTCCTCGCCGGCCCCGCGGCCGCGCAGAAGAAGCCGGCGCCGGCCGGCAAGCCCGCCGCAACGAAGCCGGCCGCCGGCGGCGCGTGCGTCACCTGCCACGCGAAGGTGAACCCGAGCATCGTGAAGGACTGGGAGCTGTCCCGGCACTCGAAGGTCGAGGTCGGCTGCGTCGAGTGCCACGGCTCGGCGCACAAGACGAAGGACGACTTCGCGAACGCGAAGATGCCGACCCCGGACACCTGCGGCCAGTGCCACGACGCCCAGGTCGCCCAGTTCAAGAAGGGGAAGCACGCCTTCGCCTGGGCGGCGGTGAAGGCCATGCCGACCTTCCACTACCAGCCGGTCGCGATCCGCGAGGGGCTGAAGGGCTGCGGCGGATGCCACAAGCTCGGCCTCAAGACCCCCGAGGAGCAGGCCGAGCTGCGCAAGGTGGCCGGGCCCTACGGGAACGCCTCCTGCGACGCGTGCCACACGCGCCACCTGTTCTCCAAGGCTGAGGCACGCCGCCCGGAGGCCTGCCAGACCTGCCACATGGGGTTCGATCACCCGCAGTGGGAGATGTACAGCGGCTCGAAGCACGGCGTGCGCAACGCGCTCAAGCAGACGGGCGCGATCCCGCAGTACTCGGCCGCGCCGACCTGCCAGGACTGCCACATGCAGGAGGGGAACCACGAGGTCCGCACGGCCTGGGGCTTCCTCGCCGTCCGGCTGCCCTTCCCCGAGGATGACCCGCAGTGGAAGGCGGATCGCGTCACCATCCTGCAGGGCCTCGGCGTGCTCGACCCGTCGGGCAACCCCACCGGCCGCCTCGACGTCGTGAAGGCCGCCGACGTGGCGCGGCTCACCCAGGAGGCGTGGGACGCGGAGCGTACGAAGATGCTGAAGACCTGCAACCAGTGCCACTCGGGCGAGTTCGCGAAGGTCCAGCTCCAGCAGTCCGACGGGATGATCCGCGACGCGGATCACGCCATGGCCGAGGCGATCCGCGCCGTGGCCGGGCTGTACCAGGACGGCATCCTGCCCAAGCCGAAGAGCTACGCCTTCCCGTTCCCGGACCTGCTCACGTTCCACGACGCGCCCACGCCGGTCGAGCAGAAGCTGTTCGTGATGTTCCTCGAGCACCGCATGCGCGCGTTCCAGGGCGCGTTCCACGCGAACCCGGACTATGCCAACTGGTACGGCTGGAGCGAGATGGCGCGCGATCTCGTCGACATCAAGGCGGAGGCGGCCACGCTCCGGCGCGAGCACAAGGCCACGCCCGCCCAGGGTCCCGCGCCCGCGGCACAGCCCACGCCGAAGAAGTAGCGTCACGTAGGGTGATGGACGAGGGGAGGCGTCTCGAGGGCGCCTCCCCTCCTCGCGTCCGGGCGTCACCGCCCGTCCGGGTCCCTCGACGGAAGCCGCGGCGGTCGCTAGAACGGGCGCCATCCTAGGGAGGCCCCATGACCCGGCGGCTCGCCTCGAAGCTCCTCCTCGCCGTCACCGTCGCGACCCTCGGCTGTGCAGGGACGCGGCGTGACGGCGCCGCCGCGGCCGCCGCGCCCGGAAAGGCCGGCGCGCCAGCGGCCGCCGCCGCGCGGCGCGAGGGCCTGCCGCCCATCGTCGACCGGGAGCTCATCTTCGGTGATCCGGAGATCTCCGCCGCGCAGCTCTCGCCGGACGGAGCGTGGATCGCGTTCCTGAAGCCGCTCGACGGCACGCGCAACGTCTGGGTGAAGCCGGTCGACGCGCCCTTCGAGCAGGCGAAGCCGGTCACCGCCGACCAGGCGCGTCCCATCCCGGCGTACTTCTGGAGCTGGGACTCGCGGTTCATCCTCTTCGTGCAGGACCACGCGGGCGACGAGAACTACAACGTCTACGCGGTCGATCCGCGGGCGGCGCCCGCGCCCGGCGCGAAGGTGCCGCCGGCCCGCGGGCTCACCGATCTGAAGGGCGTTCGCGCCGAGATCTACGAGGTCCCGAAGGCGCGGCCCGGAGTCGTGTACGTGGGCCTCAACGATCGGGACGCCCGGTGGCACGACCTGTACGAGGTGGAGATCGCGACCGGCAAGCGGACCCTGCTCCGCCGGAACGAGCAGCGCTTCGTCTCGTGGACGTTCGACCTCTCCGGCCGGCTCAGGCTCGGCACGCGCGTGACCGAGCGGGGCGACACCGAGATCCTCCGCGTCGATCCCGCCGGGATGCAGAAGGTCTACGGCTGCACGGTGCTCGAGGACTGCTCCGCCGCTCGCTTCGATCCGGACGGGCGGGTGTACCTCGTCACCAACGGCGGCGCGGGCGACCTCCTCCGGCTCTCCCTGCTCGACGTCCAGACCGGGGTGGAGGAGGTCCTCGCGTCGGACCCCGAGAAGCGCGTGGACCTCAAGGCGCCGGTGTTCTCCGAGGCGACCGACCGCCTCGTCGGAGCCGTCTACGACGACGAGCGGCTGCGCTTCCGCTGGAGCGACCCCGGCTACCAGGCGGACCACGCCGCGCTGCAGGCCCGCTTCCCGGATCGCGACGTGCTCATCCAGTCCACCACCCGCGACGACCGGCGCTGGCTCGTGTCGGTGACGGCCGACGTCGAGCCGGGCGAGGTCTACCTCTTCGACCGCACGACGAAGGCGGTGACGAAGCAGTACCGCCTGCGCGAACGGCTGCCGCGGCAGGACCTCGCGCACATGCAGCCGATCCGCTACCCGTCGTCCGACGGGCTCGAGATCCCCGCCTTCCTGACCCTGCCCGCGGGCGTGCCCGCGAAGGCGCTGCCGCTCGTCGTCTTCCCGCACGGCGGGCCGTGGTGGCGCGACAGCTGGCGGTGCCACCCGTTCGCGCAGTTCCTCGCGAACCGCGGGTACGCCGTCCTCCAGCCGAACTTCCGCGGCTCGACGGGCTACGGGAAGCGGTTCCTCGACGCCGGAAATCTCCAGTGGGGCGACAAGATGCAGGACGACCTCACGTGGGGCGTCCGGTACCTCGTCGCCCAGGGCGTGGTCGATCCCAGGCGCGTCGGGATCATGGGCGGCTCGTACGGCGGCTACGCGACGCTCGCCGGCGTGACGTTCACGCCCGACCTCTACGCCGCGGCGGTGGCGATCGTCGCGCCGTCGAGCCTCATCACCTTGCTCGAGACCATCCCGCCCTACTGGGAGGCGGGCCGCATCGTGTTCCACACGCGGATGGGCAACCCGACCACGCCGGAGGGCCGGGCGCAGCTCGAGCGGCAGTCGCCGCTGAATCACGTGGCCGCCATCCGCACCCCGCTGCAGATCGTGCAGGGGGCGAACGATCCGCGGGTGAAGAGGTCGGAGTCGGACCAGATCGTCGTCGCGCTGCGCGAGCGCGGGTTCCCGGTGGAGTACCTCGTGGCGCCGGACGAGGGGCACGGCTTCCAGCGGCCGGTGAACAACATGGCGGCCTTCGCCTCCGCCGAGAAGTTCCTCGCGAAGCACCTGGGCGGCCGGTTCCAGGAGGACATGCCCCCCGCGGTGGCGCAGCGCCTCCGCGAGATCACCGTCGATCCGGCGAGCGTCGCCGCGCCGCAGCGCGCCGCGCCGGCGGCTGCCCCGCCGAGGTGACCCGCGAGCGCCGCCGCGTCCCCGCGACCCTTGGGCGCGCGGCGCCGCGGACATGGTCAGGATCCGGGCGGCGTCTCCGCGTCGAGCCTGCCGACGGCGGCCGTCGACGCGACGATCGCGATCGCGCGGAAGAACAGCCCGACGACGGGGATGACCAGGACCGCGCCGACCGCGACGCCCAGCCCGAGCGTCTCGAATCGGTGGCGCTCCGTGAACGCCACCTCCTCGCGCCACGGACGCGTCAGGCGGTCCAGGAACCGCGCCAGCGCCGAGAAGGGCCGCAGGACCCACGCCGCGCGCCCGGCGCGGGCGAGCAGGCGGGAATACCAGGGCGAGGGCCCGCCGGTGCGCGGGCCGGAGAGGACCTCGATCGGCAGCTCCAGCGCGTCCACGACGAGCCAGTAGAAGGCCCACGCGCCCGCGAGCAGGGTCGCCTCGAGCGTGCCGAACGGCAGGATCCGCACGAGGATGAGGAGAGGCGCGATGCCGATCGACACCACGATCGCCTGGCGCAGCGCCTTGGCGCTCTCGGCGACCACGAGGCGGACGTAGCCGACGTCGGCGAAGGCGTCCTCGCCGGGCGGGAGCCCGAGCGCGCGGCGCGCCTCGAGGGCGACGCGCAGCCAGAGCCGCTGGAGCAGCGTCGGAGGCATGGAGGCGAGCGCGACGAACGTGACGAGGAACGCGTGGAAGGTGCCCGCCGGATCCGGATCGTCGGCGCGGGCGGTGGCGAGCGTGGCGAGAAGCGCGCACCCCGCGAAGGTGATCGCCGTCGGCACGAGCGCCGCGCGCCGGAGCGCCGGGTCCCCGGCCACGAGCCGCGCCGCGTGGAGCACCTGCGCGACCCCGTAGAGCGCGCGGTCGAGGCGCGAGACGCGCGGGGCGGCGGCGGGGTTCGACGCGTACCAGGCGATGGCGCGAGCCGCCGCGCGGGGACCGTCGAGCGGCGGGGGCGCGAGAGGGTCCTCCGGGGGAAGCGTCGAGCCCGCCCCCGTCACCGCGCGAGCTCCCCGAGGAAGCTCTTGCCCGTCTCGTGCCGCACGCCGAAGAAGTCCGAGACGGTCGCGCCCAGATCGGCGAACGAGCCGCGCGTGCCGAGCGCCCCGCCGCCTCGTCCGGGCGCGTGGACGACGAGCGGCACGTACTCGCGCGAGTGATCGGTGGAGGGGGTGGTGGGATCGCAGCCGTGGTCGGCGGTGATCGCGGCGACCTCGCCGGGGTGGAGCTTTCCGAGGATCCGCGGCAGGGTCCGGTCCAGCTCCTCGAGCGCGCGGGCGTAGCCCACGGGATCGTTCCGGTGCCCGTACAGCATGTCGAAGTCGACGAGGTTCACGAACACGAGCCCGTGGTCCACGCGGTCGAGGAGCGCCTCGGTCTTCGCGAGGCCGTCCGCGTTCCCGGCCGTGTGCACCTCGTCGGTGATGCCCCGGTGGTCGAAGATGTCCGGGATCTTGCCGACCCCGAACACCGGCACGCGCGCGTCGACGAGCTTCTCGAGGACGGTCGGCCCCGGCGTCGCGAGCGCGAAGTCCTTGCGGTTGTAGGTCCGGACGTACCTGCCCGGCGTGCCGACGAACGGGCGGGCGATGACGCGCGCCACCTTGAACGGATCGAGGATGCGTCGCGCCGCGCGGCACCAGGCGTACAGGGTCTCGAGCGGGACCGTCTCCTCGTGCGCCGCGATCTGGAACACCGAGTCCGCGGAGGTGTAGACGATGGGCTTCCCCGTTCGCTGGTGCTCCTCGCCCAGCTGCTGGATGATCTCCGTCCCGCTCGCGGCCACGTTCCCGAGCACCCCCGGCGCGCCCGTCTCCCGCAGGAAGGGCTCCAGGATCTCGGGCGGGAAGCCGTGCGGGTGAAGCGCGAGCGGCTCGGAGAGGACGATCCCCATCATCTCCCAGTGACCCGTGATGGTGTCCTTGCCCTTCGAGCGCTCCGCCATGCGGCCGTGGAAGGCGACCGGCGAGGGCTCCGGCGGCACGCCGAGGATGGAGGTCAGGTGCCCGAGCCCCATGCGGCCCATCACCGGGAGGGCGAGGCCTCCGACGGCGCGGCTCGTGTTGCCGAGGGTGTCGGAGCCCTCGTCGCCGTACTCGCGCGCGTCGGGGAGCGCGCCGCAGCCCACGCTGTCGGCGACCAGGATGACGAAGCGGCGTCGGTCCATGCCCGGATCCTAACCGGCCGGCGCCGGCGCGACGCTCAGAACGTGCCGAGGACGATGTCCACGCAGGCCGAGGCGCCGACGCGGCTCGCCCCCGCGCGGATCATCGCCAGCGCCTGCGCGGCGCTCCGCACCCCGCCCGACGCCTTGACCCCGAGTGCCCCTCCCACGACCGCCCGCAGGAGGGCGACGTCCTCGACGGTGGCGCCGCCGCCGCCGAAGCCGGTGGAGGTCTTCACGTAGGAGGCGCCGGCGCAGCGCGCGAGCGCGGCGGCGACGACCCGCTGGTCGCGCGTGAGCTTCGAGGTCTCGAGGATCACCTTCACCGGGACCCGCGCGGCGGCGACCACGCCGCGGAGATCCTCGAGCGCCGCCTCGTACCGCCCGGCGAGCACCGCCGGCAGCGGGAGCACGACGTCGATCTCCTCGGCTCCGGCCGCCGCCGCCGCGGCGGCCTCCGCCGCGCGGGCCGCCGGAGTCCCCTCCCCCCGCGGGAAGTCGGCGACCGCGATGGGCTGGACGGCGGTGTCGGCGAGGAGGAGCCGCACCTGCGGGATGTGGGCAGCGTGCACGCAGACGCCGGCGAACCCGTAGGCCCGCGCCTCCGCGCAGACGCGCGCGACGTCGACCTCGGTGGCGCCGGGGGCGAGGAGGGTGTGGTCCAGGTACGGCGCGAGGTCGCGCGGCGTCCGGATCGTCGCGGGGTCGACGGTCCTCATCGATCCTCGCTCGCGCCCGCGAGCTTCACGAGCCCGCTCGCCTCGCCGGGCGCCTCGTCCACGCCGCAGCCGTCCTCGTCCTCCTCCGCGTCGAGCCAGGGATCCTTGCCGGTCGCCGCCGCCACCTTCCCGGCCAGGTCGCGATCGAGGAGGTGCGAGGGGACCACGCGCTTGAGGGCGTGGAGGAGGTTGCCCTTCACCGCGGCGTGCTCTGCCGAGAGCTCCGCGATGAGCCCCTTCACGCGCTTGCGGCGCAGGTTCGGCTGCGAGCCACACAGGTCGCACGGGACGATGGGGAACTGCATCGCCGCGGAGAACGCCGCGATGTCCTCCTCGGCGGCGTACGCGAGCGGACGGATGACCACGTTCCTGCCGTCGTCGGAGCGGAGCTTCGGGGGCATGCTCTTCAGCGCGCCGGAGTAGAGCGCGCTCAGGAGGAGGGTCTCGATGAGGTCGTCGCGGTGGTGGCCGAGCGCGATCTTGGTGCAGCCCATCTCGGCGGCGGCGTTGTAGAGAACGCCCCGGCGCAGCCGGGAGCACACCGGGCAGGTGGTCTTGCCCTCCGGGACGAGCCGGCGCACGACCGAGTAGGTGTCGCGGTGGAGCATCCGGTACGGGACGCCCACCGACTGGAAGTGGCGCTCGACGATCTCGGCGGGGTATCCCGGCTGCCCCTGATCGAGGTTCACCGCCACGAGCTCGAAGTCGATGGGCGCGCGCTCACGCATCCGCATGAGCAGGTGCAGCAAGGTGTAGGAGTCCTTGCCGCCGGAGACGGCGACCATGATCTTGTCGCCGTTCTCGATGAGGTCGAAGTCGCGGATCGCCTCGGCGGCCGCGCGCAGGAGCCTCTTCTCGAGCTTCGACAGGTCGTGCATCGGGCGGACTCTATAGCAGCGATGCGCCGGCGTGCGCACCCCGGGGCCCCCGGAGATTTTCGTTTGACGCCACCGTCGGCCCTGCGATAAAGGCGCGGGTTCCGACAGGAAATATCGAGGGGAGCATGCCTGCGAAGGACCTGGGCACCAAGCACATCTGCTTCAAGTGCGGCACGAAGTTCTACGACCTCAAGAAGCCGGAGCCGCTCTGCCCGAAGTGCGGGGCGGACCAGCGGCAGAGCCCGGCCTTGAAGTCGCCTGCGCCCTCCGAGCGCCGCCAGCGGGCGGCTGCCCGTCCGGTCGAGCCGGAGCCGGTGGAGGCGGACACCGAGCTCGACGAGGAGGTCGAGGAGGCGGAGCCCGACGAGGACGTCGCCGCCGAGGACGAGGACGAGCCGTAGTCCGCGGCGGGCCCGGCGACTACGGGTACGCGATCTCCAGCGTCGCCGGCCCGCTCGCCGGGACGACCACGGTCGCGATCTTCTCCCCCAGCACCTCGTGCCACGCGATCGCCGTGTAGCGGCCCGGCGGCACGCCCGCGATCCCGAAGCGCCCCTCTCCGTCGCTCACCGCGTGGTAGGGCGTGTCCACGACGAGGATCCACGCGCTCATCCAGGCGTGAACGTCGCACCCGACCCTCACCGGGCCCGGTCGCGCGAGCGTCCGCTCCACGCGCTGCCCGGGGCCCGGCATCGGCACGTTGAACGTGGTCGCGACGCCCGACCAGCCGTGCACGTTGTGGAGGATGGGGTCTCCGTTCAGGAGCGCGAGCGTGGAGCCGACGGGGGCCGCCTGCACGTGCGGCACGAACCGGCAGCCGCGCTGGTCGAGGGTCACGGCGCGCGGCTCCTCCTTCGCGCCGGGGGCCACGATCCGGACCACCACGTTCGCGAGCCCGCCCTTCCCGACGAGCACCGACTCGTCGGGCGCGGCCTCGCCGCAGGCGGCGCGGTCCTTCGTGACGGGCTGGGCGGGCCGCGGCGGCGGCGTCGCGCCTGCGTAGCGCACCTGCCCGCGGAGCTCGCCCGCACGAGCGAGCGCGGGCACGAGGGAGGCGGCGGCGAGGAGCAGGCTCGCGGCGACGAGGAGCGGACGGGGAGCGGGCATCAGGGCAGGGGTCCCGGGCAGAGGTGCGACGGAGCGAATAGCCGCCCCGGGGCCCGGCGGCAACGGGCGCGTGCTCCCCGGTCCGGTGATCTTCCGCCACGGCGGCCGGCCCCCGAACGCGACGTTGACCCCCGGGCGAGCCGTCGCTAGGTCCCACTCGCCTGCACTCTCGCAGGCCCCCGGGACCCTCGTGACGATCGCCACCGCCCCCGCCCGCGCGCGCCCCTCCCCCCTGCAGGTCGCGAAAGACGTCCTCCTCCTCGCCAAGCCCCGCCTCTCGGGGCTCGTCATCCTCACCAGCGCCGGCGGGCTCGCGCTCGCGCCGGGCGACATCGGCGCCGCCCGCGCCGTCCTGACCGTCCTCGCGACGGCCGCGGTCGTGGGCGCCGCGAACGCCCTCAACTGCTGGATGGAGCGCGACATCGACGCGCGCATGCGTCGCACCCGCGACCGGCCGCTCCCCGCCGGACGCCTCGACCCGTTCACCGCGCTCGGGCTCGGGATCATGGTCCCGGTCTTCGCGCTCCCCGTGCTCGCGCTCGTCGCGAACCCGCTCACCGCCGCGCTCGCGTTCGTCGCGATCGTGACCTACGTCGCGATCTACACGCCGATGAAGCAGCGCTCGACCCTGGCGCTCCTGGTCGGCGCCGTCCCGGGCGCGATCCCGCCGCTCATGGGCTGGACGGCCGTCACCGGAGCGCTCGACGCGGGCGGGCTCGCCCTCTTCGCCCTGCTCTTCGCCTGGCAGCTCCCGCACTTCCTCGCGGTGTCGCTCTACCTGCGCGAGGACTACGCGCGCGGCGGCCTGCGCGTCTTCTCCATCGTGCACGGCGAGCGGGCGACCCGCGGGTGGATCGCGGCGACCTCGGTCGCGCTCGTGCCGGTGTCGCTCGCGCTCGTGCCGCTCCAGGTCGCGGGGCGGCTGTACGGCGCCTTCGCCGCCCTGCTCGGGCTCGCGCTGGCCGGGTACGCGCTCGCGGGGGTCGGGCGCGAGGGCGGCCGCTGGGCGCGGAACTTCTTCCTCGCCACGATCCTCTACCTGACGCTCCTGTTCGTCGCGCTCTTCCTCGGCGCGCGCTAGCGATGCGCGTGCCCGCCGCTCGCCCGGCCACTCCGCCCGCGCGCCTCGCGATCGAGGGCGTCGCCGTGCGGCGCGGCCACCGCGAGGTCCTGCGGGGCGTCTCGCTCGAGGTGCGCCCGGGCGAGATCTTCGGCCTGCTCGGGCCGAACGGCGCCGGGAAGTCCACGCTGTTCGCCATCCTCGCCGGCCTGCTCCGCCCCGACGCGGGGCGGTTCCTCCTCGACGGGCGCGCGATCGCCCCCGGCGCGCGGAGCCTCCGCAGCGCCGCCGGGATCGTGTTCCAGGATCCCGGCCTCGACGGGAAGCTCACCGCCGCGGAGAACCTCCGGCTGGGCGCGGCGCTCCACCGCGTCCCGCGGCGCGAGGTGGGCGCGCGCGTCGCCGCGCTGCTCGAGGAGGCGGCGCTCGCGGACCGCGCCCGGGAGCCCGTCGACCGGCTCTCCGGCGGGATGCGGCGCCGGCTGGAGCTCGCCCGCGCGCGGATCCACGAGCCGCCGCTGCTCGTCATGGACGAGCCGACGAGCGGGCTCGACGCCGCGGCCTTCCGGGCGTTCTGGGCGCGGGTCGCCGCGCTCCGCCGCGAGGCGGGGACGACGGTGGTGCTCACGACGCACCGTCCGGACGAGGCCGAGCGCTGCGACCGCCTCGCGGTGCTCGCGCGCGGCCGGATCGTGGCGTGCGACACGCCCGAGGCGCTCCGCGCCCGCGTATCGGGAGACGTGGTCGTCGTCGAGGCGGACGACCCGGAGGCGATCGCCGCGGACATCGGGCGGCGCCTGGGGCTCCCCGCGCGTGTCCGCGCCGACGGCGTTCACGTCGAGCGGGAGGCGGCCCACGAGCTCGTGCCACGCATCGTGGAGGCGTTCCCGGCGGGGAGGCTGCGCAGCGTCTCGGTCCGGCGCCCGACGCTCGCCGATGCATACCTCGCCATCACGGGCGAGGCGCTCGAGGAGCAGCCCGCGGCAGAGGAGGACGCGGCCGGACGGACGGACCGGAGGAGGGCGGTGCGCGCGGTCCCGGCTGCGACCTCGACCGCGACCTCGACCTCGACCTCGACCCCGACCGCGACCGCGACCGCGACTCCTAGGCCGGTCCCCCGCGCCCCCGGCCTCCCCATCCTCCGCGCCCTCGCCTTCGATCTCGCCACGGTCGCCGTCCTCGCCCGGCGCGACCTCGTCCGGTTCTTCCGCCAGCCGTCGCGCCTCGTGGGGGCGCTCGGGCAGCCCGTGATCTTCTGGCTCGTGATCGGCTCCGGCTTCGGCGAGACGTTCCGGATGCCGGGCTCGAGCGTGCCGTACCTCGCCTACTTCTTCCCGGGCGTCGTCCTCATGGTCGTGCTGTTCGCGTCGATCTTCACGACCGCCTCGGTGATCGAGGACCGGCACCGCGGCTTCCTCCAGTCCGTGCTCGCCGCGCCCGGCTCGCGCGTCGCGCTCGCCGTCGGCAAGACGCTCGGCTCGGCCGCGGTCGCGCTCACGCAGGCCGCGCTCTTCCTGGCGCTCGCGCCGCTCGCCGGCTTCGGGTACGCGAGCGTCCACTGGCCGCTGCTCCTCGGGGCGCTCGCGCTCGCCGCGGTCGCGCTGGCCGCGCTGGGCTTCGCCGTCGCGTGGGGCCTCGACAACGTGCAGGGCTACCACGCGATCCAGATGACGCTGCTCGTGCCGCTCTGGGTGGTGTCGGGCGCGATGTTCCCCGCCCCCTCGGGCACGGGCGCGCTCGCCGCGGTGATGCGCGCGAACCCCCTCGCCTACGCCGTCTCCGCCGCGCGCCGCGCCCTCGGCGGCCCCGCGGCGCCGGGCGCGCTCGCGGGCTCCGGCGCGCGGGACCTCGCGGTCTGCGCGCTCTTCACCGCCGCCGCCCTCGCGCTCGGCGCGCTCGCCACCCGGAGGGCCCCGCGATCATGAGCCTCGGCGAGGTGCTGCCCAGCGTGAACGCCACCCTGAACGGCCTCGCGTTCGTCCTCCTCCTCCTCGGCTACGTCGCCATCCGCCGGGGCCACCGCGAGCGGCACCGGGCGCTCATGCTCTCCGCCTGCGGCGCGTCCGCGCTGTTCCTCGTCGGCTATCTCACCCGCATCGCGCTCACGGGCACCCACAGGTTCCCCGGCGGGGGCCCGCTCCGCGCGGCGTACCTCGCGGTGCTCACGAGCCACACGATCCTCGCGGCCCTCGCGGCGCCCCTCGTCCTGCGCACGCTGTTCCTCGGCCTCCGGGCGCGCTTCCCGAACCACCGCCGGATCGCCCGCTGGACGCTGCCGATCTGGATGTACGTGTCGGTGACCGGCGTGGTCGTGTACGTGATGCTCTACCACCTCGCCCCGCGGGCCGGCTGAGCCGGGAACGCGTCGCGGGGCTCGCGCTGCGCTAGCATCGCAGCCATGCGCGTCCGCTCCCTCCTCGCCCTCCTCGGCCTCCCGCTTCTCCTCGCCGCCTGCGAGAAACCCGCCCGCGTCGACGTGGAGCCCACCTCGCTCCGCTTCGGGCTCCGCGGCCAGACCGCGCCGCTGCACGCGACGCCGCGGCTTCGCGACGGCAAGCCCGTGCCGAAGGAGGCCTGCCGCTGGTCGTCCTCCGACGAGAAGGTGGCGACCGTCACCGGCCCCGCCAACGATGCGATCGTCACCGCGGCCGGACCGGGAACCGCGACGATCCGCTGCACGATCGGCGAGGCGAAGGGCGAGGTCCCGGTGATCGTCCGCGTGGTCTCGCGCATCGCCGTGAAGCCCGCCTCGGTGGAGGTCCGGATGGAGGACGAGCCGCGGCCCGTGGCGCTGCAGGTCGAGGCGTTCGACGACGCCGGCGCGCCGGTGCTGGGCCGCGTCGCCTACACCCGCTGCGCCGACGAGGGCGTCTGCCGCGGCGACGGTCGCGGCCAGCTCTGGGGAGTGAGCGCCGGCAGCTCGACCGCGATCGTCGAGGTCGAGGGAGCGCGCGCGGAGATCCCGGTGAAGGTGGTGGACGCCCGCACGGCGGAGGGAAAGCCGAAGCGCGTGACCGGGAACCCGATGGACGCCATCGAGAAGGAGGTCCGGCAGCGGGAGGCGGAGGAGGCGAAGAAGAAAGGAAAGTGAGGAAGGGCGCGGCGGCGGGGCGACCCCGGCCGCAGCACTGAGTCCGACCCCGACCTCGCCGTCGACAGCGACCTCGACCCCGACCCCGACCTCGACCTCGACCTCGTCGTCGACCCCGACCTCGACCGGCCGGCTCGGTCTCGACCTCGCCGACGCGCCGTCCAGAAAGCAATCGCCCCGCCCGCTTCGCGCGGACGGGGCGAACGGGGCTCCGAAAGCGGAGGAGGCTACCTCGAGAGCGCCGCCGCCTCGCTCGCGTGCGAGCCGCGCGGGCAGAGCTTCGCGTACGCGCCGAGCCGCTGCTTCGCGCGCTCGGTGCGCTGCACGTCCGCCTCGAGCTTGCCCGAGCCCCACAGCGCCTCGCAGCTCGCGGGATCGCGCTCGAGCGCCTTCTCGTAGAGCTCGACGAGCACCTCGCGCTTCGCGCCGCGGGCGCGCTCCGCCTCGGCCATCTCCACGTAGGCGACCGCCGCACCGCCCGCGCCGCCCTGGCCGTACTCGTCGATCGCCTGCGTGAGCTCGACGAGCGCGCCGGGGATGTTGTCCTTCGCGCGGTGGAGCTTCGCGAGCGAGACGCGCGCGTCGGGGAACGGGCGGCCGAGCTGGATCGCCTTCTCGTACTGGCCACGCGCGAGGTCGGCGTCGCCGGCGGCGCGGTAGGCGTCGCCGAGCAGCAGCGCGAGGCGCGGGCTCTCGCCCACGCGCGCGACCGCGCGCTTCAGGGTCTCGAGCGCCTGCTGCGCGCCGCCCTCGCGCGCGAGCTGCGCGCGGACGAGGTCGGCGTAGAGCGACACGCGCTGCGGATCGATCGACACGGCGCGCTGGAGCGCCTCCACCGCGCCGGCGGCGTCGCCCTCGCGGAGCTTCCGCTGGCCGACGAGGTGCGGAATCTCGGGGCTCGAGGGATCGAGCTTCGCCGCCTGCGCCTCGGCCGCGGCGGCGTCCGTCGCCTTGCCGGACGCGGCGAGCACCGCGCCGCGCAGGGCGTACGCGAGCGCCTGCTGCGGCCGCGACGCGGCGGCCTGCGGCGTGAGGACGAGCTCCGCCGCCTTCCCGCCCTCCTCCACCTGGCCACGGGCGACGAGCACCTCCGCCTTCCCGAGGATCGACCAGACGTGGTCCTTCTGGATGCGGAGCGCGTAGTCGTAGAAGCCGGTCGCCGAGAGCTCGTAGCCCTCGCCGCGGCGGCGGAACTGCTCGCCGAGCAGGTACGCGATGCGCACGTCGCCGGGGCTCGCCTTCTGCGCCTTGCCGAGCACGTCGCGGGCGCCGTCGAGGTCGCCCTCGCGCAGCAGGATCGCGCCGAGCACGCCCTGCAGGAACGGGCTCTGGTTGCCCTCGCCGCCCTGGAGCACGGCGTTCACGACCTCCTTCGCGCCGGCGGCGTCCCCGCCGTACAGCTTCAGGTACGCCTCCGCCGCGACGAGGTGCGAGTGGCGCTGCCCGAGCTGGCGCGCCGCGTCGACGTGCTTCACTGCCTCGGCGCGGATCGCGTCGCCGTCGCCGTGCTCGCCCGCGCGGAGCGCGTCGACGTAGGCGAGGAACGCATGGCCGGCGATCGACTTGTCGTCGTGCTCGAGGATCTGCTGGAGCTTGCCCGCGGCCTCGACGTAGCTCGCGTGCGCGTCCTTGTCGAGCAGCGGCAGCGTGTCCTTGAGGAGCCGGTCGATCGCCTCGATCCGCTCCTTCCGCGCGCGGTTGAAGAGCACCCAGCCGCCGAGCGCCACCGCGAGCACCATGAACAGCGCGACGGTGGTCACGAACGTGCCGCGCTTCGCCCGCTTCCGCGGCGCCGCGCCGGGCGAGAGCTGGAACTCCTGCGTCGCGTACTTGTCGGCGAGCTCCTGGGCGTAGACCGCGCCGCGGGCGCGTGTCGCCGGAACCGGCGTCGGGGTGGGGACCGGGACGTCCTCCTCGAGCATGGACGCCGCCGGGCGTGCCGCGGTCACGCGGGCGGTGGTCGCGGCCGGACGGCCCAGGGCGGGCGGCGCGACGCGCGGGGCCACGGGCGGCGCGTCCGGCCCCGTACGGGGCCCGGCCGGGGGCGCGGCGGCGGGAGCGGGTCTGGCGACGGCGCTGATGCCGTACTTCTGGAGCATCTCCCGGATCTCGGGATCGTTGGGCGCGGCCTCGGCGGCACGGCGCAGCGCCGCCTCGCCCGCCTCCCGCTCGCCGAGCCGGAGGTGCAGGCCGCCGGCCATGCGCAGCGCCGCCACGAAGGTCGGGAAGGCGGCCAGGACGCCCTGGAGCTCCTCGAGCGCCTTCCGGTCCTTCCCCTGATCGGCGTAGACCTGCGCGAGCAGCACGCGGGCCGAGGGGTCGTCCGGATGGGCCTTCACGCCCTTCTTGCAGACGACCATCGCCTCCATGTACCGGCCCATGGCGAGGTAGGCCTCGGTCAGCGGGCGGTACGCGTCGGAACCGGGATCCGCGGCGAACGCGTGCTCGAGGGCGGAGAGCTCGGCGGGCGTGAGTTGCTTGGCGGGGTTGGGCATGGGGGCGGGTCGGGTCTAGCAAGGGTACCCGGGCGAGTCAAACGGTGCTTGACACGTCCCGGGCGCAGCCGCTATGAAGCGCGTCCTCGACGGCGACGAAAGTTTTCGTGGGGCTGTAGCTCAGCTGGGAGAGCGCTAGAATCGCACTCTAGAGGTCGTCGGTTCGATCCCGATCAGCTCCACCACTCCGAGAGGGCCCGGCGGAAACGTCGGGCCCTCTCCCTTTTTCACTCACATCATCGGCGCTCTCCCGACCCGCGCGCACGCGCGGGTCCGCCGCCGGCGCCGTCCACGAGGTGGAGCGTGCGCGTCGGGAAGGCGAACGAGGTGCCCGCCCGCTCCACCACCTCCATGAAGCCGAGGAGCAGGTCCTGGCGGATGGCGGTGAACTCGCCGAAGTCCGCGGTCTGGAACCAGGCCACCACCTCGACGTTCAAGGCCGACTCGCCGAGCGCGGTGAAGCGGACCGAGACCGCGTCCGGCCAGATCTTCGGGTGCGCCCGCAGGAGGCCCTCGATCCCGGCGAGCACCTCGCGAAGCTGCGCCGCCGTCGTCGCGTAGGCGAGGCCGAGGTTCGCGAGGAGCCGGATCCGGTCGCGGGGGGCGAACGTCTCGGTGCGCAGATCCGCGAGCTTGCCGTTCGGGATCGTCACGATCGTGCGGTCGAGCGTCCGGATGCGCGTAGAGCGCATCCCGATGTTCTCGACGGTCCCGAGGACGTCCTCGACCTTGATGAAGTCGCCGGTCCGGAACGGCTGGTCCACGCCGATGGAGAGCGAGCCGAAGAGGTTCTCCACCGTCTTCTGCGCCGCGAGCGCGAGCGCGATGCCGCCGATGCCCAGGCCGGCGAGCAGGCTCGCGACCTGGAACCCGAGCTCGTTCATCACGGCGACGACGCCGAGGGCGAGCAGCACCACCTTGGAGACCTTGCGGCCGACCGGCAGCATTCCCGCGAGGCTCGGGCTCGCCCGCGTCCAGGGGGACGCCGCCATGACCGCGAACGCCACGTTCACGGAGCGGAATCCGGCCCAGAAGAACGCGAGGTAGGTCGCGGCGCGGAGCAGGTGGTGCAGGACGAGCTCGGGGCCCTCGGGGAGCGCGAGCCAGGACTGGAGGACCGTCACGACCGCGATCGCCCACAGCGCGGTGAGCGGCGCGGCGACGCGCTCGAGGAGCACGTCGTCCCAGGTCGTGCGCGTGCGCGCCGCGAGGTGGCCGAGGACGAGGCGCGTGAGCCAGCCGAGCAGCGACCCGAGGATGACCGCGAGGAGGAAGAGCGCGGGGAGCGCCAGCCACTGCCACCAGAGCAGGCCGCGAGGACCCTCGGCGAGCAGCGGCGCCGGGAGGTGCTCCTCGAAGAACGGGCGCGCCGCCTCGCGCTCGACCGCGGCGCGGGCGGCCTGCGCGGCCCGCTCCGCGCGGGCGGCGCGCTCCGCGGCGCG
>NZ_JALCZC010000035.1:0-43345 GCF_022690805.1 Anaeromyxobacter sp. SG66 | reverse complement strand
GCGCTCGCTACCGCGGCGTCCGCAAGAACCTCTTCGACCTACGCCGCGCCTGCGCCATTCAGAACTTCGAGACGATCCAGCGAAAGGCCGCGTGATGAGATCCTTTTCAAACCGGTCGGCGTTCTAGTGCTGGACGGAGCCGGCCGTGAGCGCGCGTCGCTCGAACCGTTCTATGCGGACGGCGAATCCTTCGTGGATTACACCGTGGACGGGGCCGTTCCCGTGGTGCGGGGGACGATCACGACGTACGACGACCAACTCGCCTCGTTCGGCTACACCCGACGCGGAGCGGCCTGGTGCACTTCGTACCAGGTCATCACGGCCGGGAAGGTGCCCGGGCCGGCAGCGGATTGCGTCTCCGACTCGTCGAACACGTCGCGGTTCCGACTCGCGACGGAGACCCGGACGACGATCCGAACGATCTCCGGCGGTACCTACGGCCTCTACGTCGCGACGGAGGTGATCCCCCCGGACGTGAACGCGATCGGAGGCTCGACGCCTCGCGTGACGCTCGCCGGTCCTGGGGGTGAGCAACTCGGCTCGATCGATGGCGACGGTAACTTCACATGGATCGAGCGGGACGTGATGGGGAGGGAAGTCGCTTCGTGGCGCGAAGGCGCATCGCGGAGCATCCGAACGCCTATCCCGGTGAGCACGATCAAGTACAACCTCGCGGGACAGGTCGTCGAGACCTGGGACGCGAACTTCCCGACCGTCGCGCAGACGAATACGTATGACGAGGCAGGCAGGCTCTCGTTCGTCACGAAGGACCCCAACACAAAGGAAGGAATCGCCTACGTGTACGGGGCGGGCGGTCTCGGGCGCGTGACGGAGGTCCGCGAGGTCACGTATCCGGGAGGCGTCACGACGGAGCGAGTGCTCGCCCAGAACCACTACGACACGGGCTACGGGCCCGACTACACGTTCGTGTCCGGAAAGCTCTCCTGGACGCTCGACGGAGACGGCAATACCTTCGTCGCGTACGCGTACGACGACGCGGGGCGCGTGTCCCGCCGAGACCAGTGGTTCGGGCCGCTCGGCCAGTCGAAGCGCTTCACGGTGAACTCGACCTACGGGGCGGACGGCCGTGTGCTCGACTCCTGCGTCGTGAACCCGTTCGACGCCTCCCGGATCTTCCGCTACAAGGTCGAGTACGACTCCGCTGGGCGCCCAGTGGTGCTGTCGGGCTCGTACCGCGCAGACTGCGGGGGGACGGACATCGCTGGGACGTCGGCGAAGATCTACGAGGCCGTCCTGGGTACGAACGTTTACGGTGCGTACGATGCGCTCGGGCGCGTGCCCGTGATGAGGGCGGACGACGGCCGCGTGGTGAGCGCGCGCGTGTACGGAGCGAACAGCGGAGCGCTCGTTCGCGAGTGCAAACGGTTCTCGAACGACGTGAGCTGCGTCGGGACGTCACTCGAAGCGCAGAAGGACATTTACCGCACCGACGCGGTGGACGCGACGTACCGCGGCGCGAAGCTCGCGAGCTACTCGGACGCGGCGACCGGGACGAGGTACCAGAACGCGTATCTCTCGAGCGGCCGGCTGCAGAACGCGATGGCGACACCGACGAGCACGGTGGGCGACCTGACGCAGGACTGGACGGCGGCGTTCGTGTTCAACGGCATCGGCAATCTCGATGGCATCGCCACAACTCGCGATGCATCGAGCGGGAACGCGCGGACGGACTACTCCTGGACGGAGCGGTACGGTTACGCGTCGACGTCTTCCGGAGAGCTGCTGGACCGGGCCGTGGCCATGACGTCGTCCGGTACCGTGCCGCCGACGAGCGCTGGGACGACGGCGTACGCGTACGATCTCCTCGGCCACCTCACGTCCGTGACGCGGAGCGCCGGAGAGAGCGAGAACCTGTACTACGCTCCAGGCGGCGAGCTCCTGTACCGGCAGATCGGCGAGCGCTTCGTTTTCTATGTCGGCGAGTACGCAACGGTCACCGCGCGCGGCGCGCCGGGGTGCGGCGCGAGCTGCACGCCGCAACTGTCAACGGTCGAGCTGGACGCCCACGTCGTCTTCGCGGGGACGCGGATCGCGAGCGTGAAGCCGTCGCGGACGCTCTACTACTACCGGACGCGCCTCGGGACGGTGATCGCGACGAGCCTCAGCGGCGGAGTTGTGGGGGCGGCGTACCGCTACGACGCATATGGTGCCCTCGATGCAGTAACGAACGAGACCGAGGCGACGCGCTCAGAGCTGGGTTACACCAATGCTTTATTGTTAAGCGGATCGCTCATTTATCTGAAGACTCGTGTTTATGACACCAAGGCGCGATTGTTTATACAGTCTGACATTGTCGACCGCCTCAGGTACGCATACGTCGCCGGCGACCCAGTCAACTCGTCAGACCCGACGGGCCTCGCAGCAATTGAGAGCGCCCCTTCGATGACGGTCTCGATAATCCAGGATGGGAGCGTGTGGCGAGTCGTCGAGCGGGATAACAACACAGGACGTTTGACGGTGACCGCCTGCTACGACGCTCAATTCCCAGGGGACACGGCAAGCCGCGCAAAGTTCGCGCAGCAGATCGCGCTTCAGAGCGAGCAGGGCTCCGTGGAATATGAGCCTGCGGCCGCACCGTCCAGTCGGGAGCAAGGGACATCGTCAGTCCGCGCGACGAGCACTAATGGAGCGTCTAGGATTCCAACCACGTTCGAGGCAAGGAAACCCGGAAAATCGCCGCCCGGCAAATGGCCGGATGAAGGTCCGCCAGAGGAGGCGGTGGGCAAGAAACCGAAATGGAACCCGGAAGGCTACTGGGAAGGAAAGGGTGATCGCAAAGTGACATGGGACGATCGATCTCACGGGACAGGTGTCGATCGTGGCAAGGGAAAGCAAGACGGACACTGGGATGACGAATCTTCGAACAACAGATGGGACCGATACGGGAACCTGCTGCCGGGCTCGCCCGATCTCAAACGGGCTGAATCCCTACGGGCAGCAGAGGCAGCGGCAGCTACGATTGGGGCCGGCTATGTGATATACCGTGTCGTACGTTTCGCGCCGTCTCTGTTTCCGGCCCTATGGCCCACTATTCCTGTGAATGCCGTGGTACCCTGAGCACCTATTATGAAGCTTCCGAAGCGCTTTGAAACGCTCATTGAGTCCGGCCCCGGAGAAGTGCCGGACTTCTGTTGGCTCGCATTCGCCGTGTGCGCGCTGGGCGAGAACCCGTGCGGCTGGTCTGGATGGATCCTTGACGGTGTATTTCGGTCAGTCGTGGGCGAACAAGCACGCGACGATTCGCGCGTATCATTGCCCAGCAGCGATTCACAGACATGCCCAAGCTGCGGCGGCACGCTCTTTCGCACGGGTCACGACGTAAGGATGGACAGATCCGCCTCTCAAGACAAACGCCTGAAGCTAGGCACGGATTACGATCTTGCCGACGACGTCGAGTACGCGTAATTCGTAACTCCTCGCCGAAGCCGGTCGTGACCAAAGGGATCCCGAAACGCCCGACCCAGAGTTCCGTCGGGCGAACGATCCGGCCGAATCGCGGACCGCGACGATCACGCCTCCGGCGGTCTGCGCCCGCTTCTGCACTGAAGCCAGCGACCGCGACGTGCAGGGTAACCGCCCGGCGGCCGACGTGTTGACTGCGAACGGCTATCGCCGACCGAAGCGGAAGGCCCGATTCACGGCGTTCGCGTCGAAGCCCGCCGGGTCGAAGTACCCGCCGAGCCAGGTGACGATGCTGTCGTGCTCCTCGTCCTTCGGCGACTTGAGTACGCGACACAGTTCCTCGTAGCCAGTCGTGCCCCCGCAGTCCTCGGGAGGGCATGCGCGCTTCCCATCAACGCAGAGCGGGTAGTGGTGGCGAGGATCGGGTTCGAGAACGTCCTCGAGGTCCACGAGGTGCTCCCAGTCGTCGCCGTAGTCGTACCGATAGAGCAGGCGCGCCCCTTTGCTCGGGAGGACTGCCGCAAGCTTCACCTTTCGCTCATCCTTGAGGTCGTCGGCGTCCTCCTCGATCCCGAACATCCCGTAGCGACCCGACCAAGTCTCGAAGCAGTGGAGGTGCGAATCGGTCCACCCCATCGCGTCTTGAAGGACGGCGTGGAACTTCGCGAGCGTCATCTCGGCTGGGACAAGGAGCCGCCGCCAGACGGCGGGAGCCGTGTCCTGGAGCGTGACCTTGAGCTGGTAGATCTTCTTCTTCGTCGCGGCCATGTCCCGCAGGCGTACATGGCCTCCGCCCGCGAGGCAATCACTGAGGGGCGGCAGGTTTCCACCGGTACGGCAGCAGCTCGTCGATCCGCGAGGCCGGATGGGTCTGCACGCGGATGAGCACGTCGGCGAGGTAGTCGACCGGGTTCACGCCGTTCGCCTCGCACGTTGCGATGAGCGAGTAGAGCCCAGCGAGGTTCTCGCCGGCCTCGTTCGTGCCCACGAAGAGGAAATTCTTACGGCCGAGCGCGGCGACACGAAGCGCGCGCTCGGAGGCGTTGTTGTCGATGGGAAGGTGCGGGTCGGTGAGGAAGAGCGTCAGCGCGTCCCACTGGCCTACCGCGTAGCTGATCGCCTCGCCCATCGGTCCTTTCGGCGGGTGCCGCGGACGCTCGGCGTCGAGCCACGCCTTGAAGTTCTCCATCACCGCGCGGCTCTCGGTCTGGCGCATCTCGAGGTGCTCGGGCGTGCCGAGGAGATCGGCATCGAGTGCGGCGCGCTCGATCCTGTAAACCTCGAGGATGAAGACCATCGCCTGTATCGCGGCGTCAGGCGCGACCGACTGGCCATCGAAGAACTTTCGCCGGACGTGCGCGAGACAGCCGGCCCGGACGCGCCGGCCCGGCAAGGTGACGCGGTCGTATCCCTTGTACGCGTCGGCGACGAGCTTACCCGCGGTGCCCTCGAGCACGCGGTCGGGCGTCTCACTCGAGCGGCTCGGCGAGAAGACGTACGCGATCATCTCACGCTCGTCCTCGTCCTTTGCGATGAAGCTCCAGAGCCAGGAGCGCCGCGTCTTCCCCTTCGCCTGCACGCGGTGCGATGTCTCGTCGGCGAGGACGATCTCCTTCTCCGCGATCACATCGAGCAGCCGGTCGGAGATGGGCTTCGTGATCTCGGCGGTCCTGTGGAAGTAGTCGCCGAGCGTCGAGTCGTTCACCTGCACGCCGACTCGGCGGTACGCCTTGGCCTGGCGGTGGAGCGGCAGGGCGTCGGCGCACTTGGAGACGGCGACCTGCGCCATGAAGGTCGGGCCGACGCGCGCCTTGTCGAAGACCTTCGTCGGCCCGTCCGCCGTGATGACTGTCTCGCCGCACTTGCAGCGCAGCTTCTCCTGGATGTGGAGCTGCCGCTCGACGATGGCGGGGACGAGCTCGAAGAGCTCGCTCATCGCGCCGTCGCCGAGCTTCGAGAACTCGTGCCCGCCGCACTTCGGGCAGACCTTCTGGTCCTCGCGGACCTTGTGCTCGATCTTGCGGGTGACGAGCTGGCGCTTCTTCTCCGCGTTCTCCCGACGGGTCTGCAGGGCCGCGATGCGGTCGGCCTCAGCGCGCGCGGGGTCGCGGATCGCCGTCGCGAGCGGCGTGATCTTCTCCGACCGCTTTCCAAAGACGTGCCGCTGGAGCTTCTCGACGGTGTCCTTCACCGAGGCGAACTGCTCGCTCAACGTCGAGAGCGACTCGCTCTGAGCCTGGATCGTCTGCGCCTGGGCCGCGATGGTCTTCTGGGCGGCGTCGAGCTGGATGGCGAGGCTCTCGGCCTGCTCGCGCCACTCGCAGTCGTGGTCGCCGCTCCCCATCAACCATGTTCGATCACAATCAGATCGGCTTGTCCATGGGACGGCTGGTCGGACGATCCGCCTGGGACGGCGGCTCCCAGTGCGCGGGACGTCGGACGCGGCCGAACTCGATCCCGTCGAGCAGCATTGCGAGCTGCGTCGAGTCGATCTCGACAGCCATCGTGTCCTGCCCGATGTGCGGCAGCTTGAACTGCCCGCGCTCGAGCCGCTTGTAGAGCAGGACGAACCCGCCCTTGTCCCAGGCGAGGATCTTCACCCGATCCGCCCGCCTCGAGAGGAAGACGAACAGGTGCCCGGAGTAGGCGTCCTGCCGGAGCTCCTCCTGGACGACGCTCATCAGGCCGTCGATGGACTTCCGCATGTCTATCGGGTTCTTCCCGATGAAGATGCGGACGGACCGCGGGATGGTGATCACGGGCTACAGGGCCGCGGCGAGGGCCCGGAGGTACCTGAGATCCGTTCCCGCGGGGAAGCGGACTCGGACGCCGGACGGGAGGGCCAGCTCGAGGAGATCGTCGCCAGGGGCCGCCGCGATCACCGTGGTCCGCGGCTTCGCCGCGGACGTTACCACGCGCACCGGCAGCAGACGCGAGCCCTTCTCGGCGCTCCCCTGCGCGGGGGCTTGATCAGACGACTTCGCCGCCTCCGTCACGAGCGGACGCGATTCCTTGCGGAGCCGGTAGATCCAGTACCGCAGGTGACTGAGCGAGATCCCGCGCTCCGTCGCGAACTCGCGCTGCGTCAGGTCGCTCGACTCGAAGTCTGCGACGAGCTTCGTCCACCGCGTCCGATCCTGCTCGGCCATGCCGTCCTCCGTCGTGAACGGAGGAGCATCAGCCCGGCCGGTCAGCCCCGCCAGACGTCGATCCCCGGGCGGTTACCGTGCAGGGCCGAAGCGCGATCCCTCGGACCGAATACTGGAACTCTGGGTGGGGTCTTCTGAACCAGCACATCAACAGGCCCGGTGTTCGCGCGATTACGGGCACGTACCGAGGCAATCCGGTCACCCACTATCTCGACCCGCAGACCGGACTGAACGTCATTGCCGACCCCGCTGGAAATTACGTGAGCGGCTGGCGGCTCGGGGCGGAGCAGGTCGAAAGCGTCCTCACCAACGGGAGGCTCTTCTGATGAAGACCGAATCCGGGGTCATGCTCTCGTTGACCCATGACCAGGCGCTAGTCCTTTTCGAGTGGTTGAGCAGAGAAGACGGCAGGAGCGGCCTCCCGACTGAGCATCAGGCAGAGCAGAAGGTTCTTTGGGAGGTCGAAGCTCAACTCGAGCGGGCGCTCGCAGAGCCGCTGCAGCCAGTCTATGCGGCGGCGGTTTCCGCTGCACGGGAGCGTCTGATCTCCGAGGGGACATAGACAAGCTGTTAGGCGGTAAGCGCGCGGAGATGGACGTCTGGTGGTCGATGATCCTCACGGCCCTCAACTAAGGAGAGCGCGATGCGCGAGTCGTAACACCTCGCCCCACTCCGTCGTGACGCGAGGGCGAGCGCCGTCGACAGTGGGTGCCCGCGCGCCCATCAGGGACTAAACGCCCGACCCAGAGTTCCGTCGCGCGACCGATCCGGCCGAATCGCGGACCGCGATGATCACGCCTCCGGCGGTCTACGCCCCTTCGCACCCAGGACCAGCGGCAATAGCGGCGATCCCACGGACCGAATGCTGGAACTCTTGGTGGAGTTTTCCGTTTTGGGCGACGGCCGCGGGCGGCAGCGCAGGCGAGGGCGCCGGTCGATGACCGGCGCCGCCCGTACGGCACGCTGACGCCTCCCGTCAGCGCGAATCGACGGCGCGGTAACCGATCCGCACCGCGCCCCAGTGGACCCCCCGGACGAAGATCGGCACGGACAGATCCGCCATGGTCTCGCCGGTGTCTCTCTGGTAGCGCTGGATGAGGAACGGTGCCTCGCTCCGCGCGGCGGCGAGGCCGGTCCGGTCGTTGAAGATCCGCTTCGTGCGGTTGTTCACGAGGTCGTTCGCGAGGTTCCCGGTGAGGGGCTGCGAGTAGCGCTGGTTGTGCGTGGGGAGGTAGCCGTTCCGGTCGACCATCACCGCGAACTGGATGACGGCCGACTTCGCGAGGACGCTCTCCTCGATGGGGAGGATGTCGCGATCGGAGAGGCGGTCCCACTCTGTGGTGAACTTCGGGGGATCGGTCGCCGGGATCGGGTAGTAGAGGAAGCTGAACAGCCGCTCCTTCGTGACCTCCTTGTCGATCCAGCGGTCCAGGGCCGCGGCGCAGCGCGCGGCGAAGTGGGTCGCGAGGTCGAGCATCTCGCGCTCCTGGGCCGTGAGGCCGTCGGCGGACGTCACCGTGGCCGGGATCACGCTGGGGCGCGGCTCGCCCGCGAGGGCCGGGGAGGCGGCCGCCAGCGAGAGGGCGACGATCGCGAAGCGCGTGCGGGACATGGGCACCATGGTCGATTCTCCTCGTGCGCCTAGTGGCCGAGCCGTGCCATCGCCGCCTTCATGCTGACGCGCAGGCGATCGATGGTCTTCGTGAGCTGCCCGATCTCGTCGACCGCGTCCGACTTGATGGGCGTGTCGAGCGCCTCGCCGAGGCTGATCCGATCGGCCGTCTCGGTGAGCGCCACGACGGGCCGCATCGCCCGCCGCACGACGACGAACATGGCCCCGATCGTCACGAGCGCGAAGCCGCCGAAGACGAGGAGCAGCGACAGGAGGAGCTGGCGCTTGTGCGCGCCGATGCGCTCCATCGACACGCCCACCCGGAACCCTCCCCAGTGCTTCCCCTTCACGTAGATGGGCGAGGACACGTCCCACATCGTCTCGCCGGTGTCGCGCTGGTACTCCTGCAGGAACGAGGGCTGCACGTTGCGCGCGGCGGCGATCCCCACCGGGTCGTCGAACATGCGCTTCGTCCGGTTGCCGACGAGGTCCGCCTTGGCGTCTCCGGTGAGCGGCTTCTGGTAGCGGGTGTTGTGGGTGGGCAGGTAACCGCGCTCGTCGACGCCCACCGCGAAGACGAAGTCCTCCTGCTCGAGGACCTTGTCCTCGAACACGAGCACGGCGCGATCCGTCATGGCGTCGTAGCGCGTGTGGAACTTGGGGTGCGGGCCCCAGTCGTATCCCTTGATGGGCGTGTAGCTCTGGTCGAAGACGTCGGCGACGGTGAGCTGGCCGCTGTCGATGGCGTCGTCGAAGAAGCTGCCGTACTGCCGCGCGCCGAGGGAGGCGGCGACGCGCGCCTTCTCGAGAGTGAGCTCCTCCATTCGTCGTGTCTGCCCGACGGTGATGACGGTGGCCGCGATCGCGGTGAGGACGAGGGCGAGCGCGGCGAGCTTCAGCGAGATCGTGGCGGCGAGGCTCGCGCGCACGGATCGAACGATGGACATCGACTCACCTCCCGGGCCGCCGCCAAGGCGACCCGCCTGCGGGTGAATTGCGCTAGGGCTTCTTCTCCAGCGTGCGGAACCTGAGCCGGTCTCCGGCGTCGAGCGCTTCGCGGAACGCGGCGCGGTCCGCCGCGTCCTCGATCTGGGCGGCGAGGTCGTCGACGAGCGCGCGCGACGCCGCGAGCGCGAACGGGTGCTCCGGGGAGACGCGGTGGACGCCCTCCTCCACGTAAACCTTCGAGATCGGCCCCACGTACCGGGCGAGCTCCTTCGCGCAGCGCGACAGGAACGCGGCCGAGGCGGGGTCGGCGACGGCGATCCGCGAGAGGCCGCTGCTCGAGACCTTCGACCAGCTCAGCCCGGAGTTCGCGAGGACGGGCTTCGAGTCGGAGGGGAGCACCGAGGAGGACGCGGCCGGCGGCGGCGCCGCGGAACCGCCGAGGGTCTGCGACGAGGACGCCGCTCCCCCGCCCTCGAGGGCCTTCTTCAGCTTGGCCGTGGCCACGCGGATCGCGACCGTCGCGAACGACGGGTTCAGCGCGGCGTCCGCCACGAGGGCGAGGACGTGGCTCTTCCCGTCGCGGGAGAGGCCGAGGCTGCGCAGCAGGAGCTTGCCGTCAGCGAACTGGGCGGTCATCGACTCCCAGTCGCCCTGCTGGAGCTGGACCGCGTCCACGGCCTTCACGAGCCAGCCGCTCACCTGCTGGCACAGGTCGCGGTCGTAGATCGTGCGGCCGCGATGGGCGACGAGCTGCCCGTCCGCGTCGAACACGAGCGAGGCGTTCACGCCGGGGAGGTCGAGGAGCGACTGAAGGATCGTGTCCATGGTCACCTCCGCCCCTGGAGCGCGTCGTCCCAGGCCTTCTCGATCGCGGCCAGCGCGGCCGGGCGCGCGACGCGAGCCGCGATCACGTGGCCGCCGCGCAAGAGAACGGCGTGAGCGTCCGTCGCGCCCGCGAGCGACACGCGCTCGAGGGCGCCGAGGCCGAGCTCGCTGCCCACCTGGCCGACGAGGCTCGCGAAGAACCCCATCACCGCGGCCACGCCCTCCCCATCCGGCTCCTCGACGTCGTCGAGGAACGTGCCGGCGAGGTCGCCGAGCACGGCGCTCTTCACCTCGGGTAGACCGCTGATCAGCGTCAGGTCCGACATGGGCTCGCTCCTTGCGACGGAAGGCCGGCCGTTCCGCAGTGCGACTGCCTGGTTCGCATCGGTGTCCTCACGTTCGCGACGTCCTTCCCCGCGGCCAGGGAGGAAGGCCCGCGCCACGGCGGCACGCGTCGATGACGTCGGCGACCTCGGGCGGCGGCCAGCGGTCCGGCTGCCGAGGCAGCGCCGCGGCGGCGCGCTCGGACCAGCGCTCCTCGTCGGACGCGACCCACGCGTGCCACGAGCGGAGGACGCGGCGCCGCTCCGCGGCGGCGAGCACCAGCATGTTCTCGGCGATGCAGTCCACCCGGCCGAGGACGCCGTCCGAGCGAAGCGCGAGGAGGAGCACCGCGTCCGGCGAGACCACGATGGGAGGGGCCCCGCGCGCGAGCGCCGCGTCGATGGCGCCCCGCACGTACGCCCCGATCACCTGGGGATCGAGGGACGGCACCGCGAGCTCCGGGCCGCGCCCTTCGGGGAGCTCGATGCCACCCCGAGCGAGGGCCTCGACGAGCCCGGGCGCGCCCGCGAGCAGGACCTTGAACGATCCGGACCAGCGCGCTGCCTCGAGGACCCGCGCCACCCCCGCCGCGCAGGGCGGCGCCGCGGTCACGCCGTCGAGCACGAGGAGGGGCGTCGCCCGGCGGCGCTGCTCCTCGACGAACCGCTCGACGAGCGCGTCCAGGCAGGCCTCCTCGGACGCCTCCTCCGCCATCCCCGCCGCGCGGCAGATGCCCTGGACGAGGCCGCGTGAATCGACACCGGGCGCGGCGGCCACGACGAGCGTGAGCCGCTCGCCGGCGAGCTCACGCGCGAGCTCCTGGCACAGCGTGGTGCGCCCGCTCTCGCCCGGACCGGTGAGCGCGACGAGGAGCCGTCCCTCGTCGCCGACGGCATCGGTGAGCTCTCGCCGGATCGCCGCGAACGGCTCGCCCCCGCGCGGGCCGCCGGCCTTGTCGCCGCCCACGAACGGGCGGTGGACGAACCCGAGCGCCTCCGCGAGGAGGCGCGGCGCCGGGGCAGTGGAGGGGGCGGGCGGCTGCGCCCGCGCCGACGAGGTACGCGCCGTCATCGGGGCTGCGGAGCGGGGCGACCCGCCGGCCGCCGCGATGTCCTGCAGCACCCTCCTCCCCTCCCAGAGAAGGAGCTGCGCGGACGCGTGCCGCTCCCGCGGCGCCTTCGCGAGCGCGCGAGCGAGGAGGGCGGCGCACGAGGCGGGCAGGCTCGGCACGAGGGCGCGGACGTCGGGCACGCGCTCGCGGAGGTGGCCCTGCTCGACCGCCGCGACGTCGGGACCCGGGTACGGAGGGCGGCCGGTGAGCAGGTGGAAGTACGTCGCGCCCAGCGAGTAGATGTCAGAGGCCGCCGTGGCCGCGGCGCCGCTCCAGATCTCGGGAGCGGTGTAGTAGGGCGTGCCGACGCGCAGGTGGGCGGTGCCGATGCGCAGCTCTGCCGAGCCGAGGGCCATCCCGAAGTCGCCGAGCTTCGTGACGCCGCCGTCGCCGACGAGCAGGTTCGCGGGCTTCACGTCGCGGTGGATGACGCCGGAGCGGTGAGCGGCCTCGAGCGCCGCCGCGGCCTGCAGGAGGATGTCCGTCGCCACCTCCGGAGCGAGCCGCCCCCGCGCCGCGACCACGGCCTCGGCGGAGGAGCCGACCACGTACTCCATCGCGATGTAGCAGTGATCGCCGTGCCTCGCGGCGCCGTAGATCTGGACCACCCGCGGGTGGTTGATCCGCGCGACGAGGCGGGCCTCGGTGAGGAACCACTGGACGGGGTCGTGGCCCTGCGCGTCCGCGACTCTCCACGAGAGGATCTTGATGGCGGTGGGGCGGAGCAGCGCCTCGTCCTTCGCGAGGTAGACGACCCCCATCCGGCCGCGCCCGATGAGCCGCTCGAGCCGGTAGTTCCCGAGCTTCACGCCGACGAGGCGCGTCAGGTCCTCCTGCTCGGGACCGCGGGGCTCGTCCGTGGGGGAGGTCCGGTTCATGCGAAGGAGACCTAGAGCTCCACGCCGCTCGCGGCGGGGCGGGCCTGCTCGTCCATTTCCTTGAACACGTTCAGCAGGACCGCCTGGGGATCGAGCGCGACGGAGAGCTGTGCCGAAGTTTCGCCTCCCTCCGGCTCGCGGTTGAACGCGAACTCGCCGTCGGTCCAGCCGACGAGCTCGCGGATGGCGAGCGCGACCTGCTGCTCGAGCGCCTCCTTCACCGCCGCGGCGTCCGCGATGCCCTCGCGCACGAGCACCTCGCCGATCACCGGGTCCGGCTCGTCCTGCACGGCGTGCAGCGCGAGAGGCGAGACCTTCCGCGCGCGGAGGAGCAGCTCTCCCACCCTGGGCGTGCCCGGGGAGGCGCCGCCCGTGATCCAGCCGTCGCGCAGCCTGAGCGCCGCGACGCCCCGCGCGCTGCTGCACACGAGGAGCCCGGTGCGCCTGGCGCTGCGGAGGAACTCGAGCAGGTCGGGGAAGGCGAAGACGCTGAGGCGACCCGAGAACACCGCGTCGAGCGTGCCGAGCGCCTGCGAGCCGCGGGCGAGGAGGGTGGACCCGGAGAGCTGAGGGACGGGCGGCGGCTCCCGCGGCGCGGCCGGCGCGGCGGGGGACGCCACGGAAGCCGCTGCCACCACGGCGCGGAGCGCCGCGGGACCCCTCGCCGGCCGCTGCGCGTGCGAGATGCACCCGAGCCCGAGCATCACCGAGGCGCGATCGCCCGGGGCGAGAGGCTGGCCGAGGAGGCCGCGGAACACGCTGCCCGCCTCCGCGTACTTGCCGACCTTGAGCAGCATCCACGCGAGCGCGTCGCGCGCGGGGACGAACCGCGGCCACGCGTTCGCGATGCGCCCCAGCGCCTGGATCGCGCGCGCGCTCGGGGGCGCGTCGTGCTCCCGCAGGTACTCGCTCGCGTCCGCGCGGCTGACGGCGTCGCCGCGGATCGCCTCGATCACGGTGCGTACGCGGTCGGCGGCCGGCGTCTCCACGGCCTCGAGGATCTTCTCCGCCGCGGCGACGTCATCCCGCAAGAGCGCCCGCCGCGCGAGGAAGACCGCCGGCTCGTCCCACGCCGCGTCGAGCGCCGACGCGCGCGAGGCCGCCTCGGCGGCCTCATGCTCGCGCTCCAGCGAGGCGAGGGTGCGCGCCTCGGAGAGCGACACCTGCGCCGCGCCCCAGGCGTCCCCGAGCCGCTCGAACAGCGCGCGGGCGTCGGCGAACCAGGCGAGGGCGCGCGACGCGTCGCGGTCCTGCGAGAGCACGTCGCCCGCGAGCCACTCCGTGACCGCCCTCGACTCGAGGTCGAGCTGGCGTCCGAGCGGGAGCGCCTCCTTCACGTGGGCCCGCGCCGCGGGGAGGCTCCCGCTCTTGAGCGCGGCGCGCGCGCTCCAGTAGAGGGCGAGCCAGCGGAAGGAGAGGTTCGGCTGCGCGCTGACGGTGAGCTCGCGGAGCGCCCGCTCCCCCCCGATGCCATCGCCCGCGAGGATGCTCCCGACCCCCTCGAGGAGGCTCTCGAGCGTGGCGTCGAGCGCGGCGCGGTCCACGGGCTCGTTCCCCGCGCGCGCCGGAGCAGAGGGCGGACGCTCGCCGAGCGCGGACGCGAGCGTCACGGCCTCGCTGAGGTGGCCGCGCACCATCGCGCGGCGCAGGGCCGCAAAGCGGTCGCTCGCGGCCGAGCGGGTTTTCGGCGCGGACGCCGACGCGGCCTGGCCGCCGGTCGCGCCGCTCGCGACGGGCGGCGCGGGAACCGGAGGCGGCG
Source organism: Anaeromyxobacter sp. SG66 (assembly GCF_022690805.1). Classification (NCBI taxonomy): domain Bacteria; kingdom Pseudomonadati; phylum Myxococcota; class Myxococcia; order Myxococcales; family Anaeromyxobacteraceae; genus Anaeromyxobacter; species Anaeromyxobacter sp. SG66. Next base: position 29,316 of record NZ_JALCZC010000035.1, on the reverse strand, counting down.
TGGGCCGGGTGAGCCGCGGGGCGGGCACCGCGACGGCCTCGCGCGACCACTGGTGGAGCGCCGCCTCCACGGCCTTGGTCGCTTTCGAGGGGTCGAGGGCGAGCCGGAGGAACCCGTCCGCCCGGGCGGCGATCGCGATCGCGCTGCCCGTGCACTTGAGGAGCACCGACTCGAGCCGGGTGAGCTTCGCGGCCTCGCCCGCGGCGGTGAGCGCGTTCAGCGCCGCGGCCGTCTCCGCGGCGAGGTCCGCTGCGGCCGGCGTGCCGGGCGACGCGTCGAGGAGCGCCCCGCGCGCGTCGCCGAGGACGCCACCTCGCACCTCGGGCATGGCACGGAGCTGCTCCGGGAGCGTCATGGGCCGCCTCGCGGAACGAGGGCGCTGCACCGCGGCCGCGAGCTCCCGTCGCCCGACGACGCGGAGGCCTCGTCGGTGAGAGCGCGCTCTGGCGACGACGTGAACATCGTTCCCTCGGGTCCGGGTCGTGCCGCGCCACAGGGCCACGGCCTGCGACAAGACGCCGCGATGTTAGGGAGCGCGGTTTCAGCATGTCAATGCGACCATTCACTACCAGTTTACGAGCGATATCGGGCCGTCCCCTCGCTCGGGCTCCGGGCCCGAGCGGCGTGCGCGGGCCCATCGGCTCCAAGGGCGCCGAACTCCTGGAGCGGGGTCCGACAGAGACCGACCGCACCCCACCTTCGCGGATACGCGCACGCGCACACGCCCGACCCAGCGGCGCGCACGCCCGACCCAGAGTTCCGTCGCGCGAACGATCCGGCCGAATCGCGGAACGCGACGGTCACGTCTCTATCCGGATTCCCTGGTGCGACCTATTCCTCGGAGCGACCCGTGCCGCCACGATCGCGGTCGTACCGTCTCGTGAGCGGAAACGGCGGCAACCAGGACTCGCGACGGACGATCCAGCTCTCGTAGGTCGGCATCAGCTGGTCCGGGGCATCCAGGGATCCCAGGTTCACCTCGACCTCGTCTGCGGTGCGTCCAAAGACGGACGAGCCGCAGCGGAGACAGAAGAACCGACCGGCGTAGTCGCCGGTCTCGCCCTCGATCGTCACCGCATCCTGAGGAAACACCGCAGAAGCGTTGAAGAGGGCCCCGTGATGCTTGCGACAGTCGAGGCAGTGACAGATGCCGACGCGGTACGGGCGTCCCGATGCCACGATGCGGACGTTGCCGCACAGGCAACCGCCGGTGAATCGGTCCATGCTCCGTCTCCTCTCGAGCCGGTCGGGGGGCAGTGACGTGCGCGGCTGCGAAACCTCTCCGCCCGGCTGTTCTGTCCCGATATGTGACCGGCCCGCGGTCTACCCCGCCACCCGCTCCAGCCCGCGCACGAGGAAGTAGATCGCGTCCGGGTGGTGCAGGACGATCGCCGAGGTCGACGCCTCCGGCACCATCTGGTTCGCCTCGGTGAGCGAGACGCCGATGGTCCGGTCGGGCTCGAGCAGCTTCCAGACCTGACGCTGGTCGGCGAGGTCCGGCCAGGATGGATAGCCCGGCGAGTAGCGCTTGCCCTGGCCGTCGGGGAGGCCGAGCTCCTTGCGCACCTGGCGGTGCCAGTACTCCGCCATCGCCTCGGCGGTCTCGACGGCGAGGCCGTGCAGGAAGAGCGCGTGGGTGTAGTCGCCGCGCTCCTGCGCCTCGTGCGCGATCCGGGTGGCCTGGTCACCCACCGTGACGACCTGGAAGGCGCACACGTCGGAGCCGCGCTCCTCGCGGAACCAGTCCGCCATGCAGAAGTTCCGGTCGTCGGGCTGGCGCGGGAGCTTCAGGCGCGCGACCTCCGCCTTGCGGTGCACGGGGTCGAGCACCACGAGGTCGTTCCCCTCGGCGTGACAGGGGAAGTAGCCGTAGACCACCTTCGGCACGAGCCAGCCCTGCGCCTGGGCCTCGCTCTTCAGCTCCTCGAGCTTCGGCCCGAACTCCTCGCGGATGAGCTTCTCGTACTCCTCGCCCTTCGCCTTCACGCCCCACTGCAGCTTGAAGAGCTCCGGCAGGTCCAGCATCGGCCACACGTCGGCGAGCGCGATCTCCCCGGCGGGCACCACGCGCGGGCCCCAGAACGGCGGCGCGGGGATGCGCGACGCGGCGGCGACCGACGACCCGCGCTTCGTGGGCGCGGGCGGCGGCGCCGGGGAGGCCGGCAGGTCGCGGTTCGCGATGGCCTTCTGCAGCACCCCGTGCTTGAGCGCGTCGCGCTTCGCCGGGTCTACGAGCTGCTCGACGAGCTCGAGCCCCTCGAAGGCGTCCTTCGCGTAGAAGACGCCGCCCGCGTAGGGCGTTCCGCCCTGCGTGAAGTGGGTCTTGTAGCCGAAGCGCCGGTTGATGGCCGCGCCGCCGATGATGATGGGGAAGGCGAGGTTCCGCCGGGCGAGCTCCTCCACGCAGAACGGCATCTGCTTGGAGGTTGAGACGAGCAGGGCGGAGAGGCCGATGGCGTCGGCGTTGGTGGCGACCGCCTTCTCGATGACGGTCGCGACCGGCACCTGCTTGCCGAGGTCGTGCACCGTGAAGCCGTTGTTCGAGAGGATGGTCTTCACGAGGTTCTTGCCGATGTCGTGGACGTCCCCGTAGACGGTCGCGAGCACGACCGTGCCCTTCGTCGAGCCGGCCTTCTTCTCGAGGAACTGCTCGAGGTGGGCGACCGCCTTCTTCATCACCTCCGCCGACTGGAGCACGAAGGGGAGGATGAGCTCGCCCGCGCCGAACCGGTCGCCGACGTCCTTCATGGCCGGCAGGAGCACCTCGTTCAGCACCGAGACCGCCGAGCGGCGGGTGAGCGCGTCGTCGATGAGGGCCTCGATGCCCTCCGGGCGGCGGTGCAGGATCTGGAGGTGGATCCGCTCCTCCGCGCTCTTCCCGCCCGCGCCGGCGAGCGGGTCCACCGCCGCCTTCTCGGGCGCGCCCTTCGCGCCGAAGTGGGCGATGAGCCGCGCGAGCGCGTCGGGGCGGCGGTCGAAGAGGAGGTCCTCGGCGAGCGCGCGCTCCTCCTCCACGATGGCGGGGTAGGGGCGGATGTCCTTCGGGTTCACGATGGCGAGGTCGAGGCCCGCCTGCACCGCGTGGTAGAGGAAGACCGAGTTCACCACCTCGCGGGCGCCCTTCGCGAGGCCGAACGAGACGTTCGAGACGCCGAGGGTGGTGAGGACGCCCGGGTTCTCCGCCTTGATGCGCCGGATGCCCTCGAGCGTCTCGAGCGCGCTCCGGCGGTACTCCTCGCCGCCGGTGGCGAGCGTGAAGGTGAGCGCGTCGAACACCAGGCTGTCCGGCGGGACGCCGTAGTCCTGCGCGATCGCCACCGTCCGCCGCGCGATCTCCGCCTTGCGCTCGGCGGTCTGGGCCATGCCCTTCTCGTCGATGGTCATCGCGACCACCGCCGCCCCGTAGCGCCGCGCGAGCGGGAGGATCCGCTTCACGCGCTCGCCCGACTTCTCGAGGTTCACCGAGTTCACGATGCAGCGGCCCGGGTACACCTTGAGCGCGCCCTCGACCACGTCCGCCTCGGTCGAGTCGATCATGAGCGGCGCGTCCACCGACTGGGCGAGGAGCTTCGCGAGGGTGCGCATCTGCGCGCCCTCGTCGTCGCGCTCGTTGAGCGCCACGCAGACGTCGAGCACGTGGGCCCCGGCCTCGACCTGGCCGCGCGCGATCTGCACGAGCCCGGCGTAGTCGTCGGCGAGGAGCAGCTCCTTCACCTTCTTCGAGCCCTGGCTGTTGAGCCGCTCGCCCACGATGAGCGGCCGGGGCTCCATGGCGAGCGGGACCGCCTTCATGGCGCTCGACAGCTCGGCGGCGGCCCGCGGCCGGGACCGGCGCGGCGCGCGCAGGCCGCGCACCCGCTCGACGACCTTGCGCATGTGCTCGGGCGTCGTCCCGCAGCAGCCGCCCACGATCTCGACCCCGTACTCGGCGATGAACCCGGCGAGCGCTTCGGCGAGCGCGTCCGGCGAGAGCTTGTAGACCGCGTGCCCGTCCTCGTTCTCGGGCATGCCGGCGTTCGGCAGGACCGAGACGTAGTGGGAGGACCGCTCCGCGAGGTAGCGCACCGAGGCGCGCATCTCGGCGGGGCCGGTCGAGCAGTTGAGCCCGATGGCGTCCACCGGCAGCCGCTCGAGCGTGGCGAGCGCGCTCGCGACGTCGGTGCCGAGCAGCATCCGGCCGTTCGCGTCGATGAGGGTCGGCTGGGCGATGATGAAGACGTCGCGCAGGCACTCCTTGCGGCAGGCGTCGGCGGCGAGCACGGCGGCGCGCAGCTCCAGCATGTCCTGCTGGGTCTCGATGATGATCGCGTCGACGCCGCCCTCCACGAGCCCCTTCGCCTGCTCGAAGAAGATCCGCTCGAGCGCGTCGGAGGTGATGTTCCCGAGCGCCGGGTCCGAGGAGGACGGCAGCATGCCCGTCGGCCCGATGGAGCCGGCCACGAAGCGGGGGTGCTCGGGGCCGTGGAAGCGCTCCGCGGCCCGGCGGGCGAGGATCGCCGCGCGGAAGTTCACCTCGTAGGTCCGGTGGCCGAGGCCGTACTCGTCGAGCTTGAGGCGCGAGGAGCCGAACGTGTTCGTCTCGACGACGTCGCAGCCGACCGCGAAGTAGCGGGCGTGGATGTCCTCCACGAGGTCCGGGCGGGTGAGGGTGAGGAGATCGTTCGCGCCTTCCTTGCCGCCGAACTCCGCGGCGGTGAGCTGGTGGCGCTGGATCTGGGTGCCCATCGCGCCGTCGAACACGAGGGGGCGGCGGTCGATGGCTTCGCGGAAGGTCACTGGGCGGTCCTCGAAAATGGCAGGCCCGCGCGAGCGGCGCGGGCCGTCCTCGACAGATAGCACCGCCATGCGCGTCGATCGAGCGCGCGGACGCCAGGCGCCGCAGGCCGACGGGGCGGCGGACCCGCGGGCGAGGCCCCGCCGGCCCGCCCGCTGCCCCATGCTGGCCGGCCGGCTACGATCCTCCCATGCTCCACGAGGCGCGTCACTGGCAGCCCGCCGCGGACGGGCGTGTACTCTGCACGCTCTGCCCGCGCGCCTGTCGCATCGGGGAGGGGCAGGCCGGGTTCTGCTTCATCCGCCAGAACCAGGGCGGCCGCCTCCTCACCGCCGGCTACGGCCGCTCCACCGGCTTCGCGGTGGATCCCATCGAGAAGAAGCCGCTCGCGCACTACCTGCCCGGCTCGAGCGTCCTCTCCTTCGGCACCGCGGGCTGCTGCCTCGGGTGCCGCTTCTGCCAGAACTGGGACATCTCCAAGGCCCGCCTCGACGACCGCGCCGCCGAGGACGCGTGGACGCCGGAGCGGGTGGTGGACCTCGCCATCGCGCGCGGCGCCCCGGGGATCGCCTTCACCTACAACGACCCCATCATCTGGGCGGAGTACGCCATCGACGTCGCCCGCGAGGCGCACGCGCGCGGGCTCTTCACGGTGTTCGTGACGAGCGGCTACGTGGCCGGCGAGGCGCGGGCCGAGATCTTCCGCCACATGGACGCCACGAACGTGGATCTGAAGGCGTTCACCGAGGACTTCTACGCGCGCATCACCCTCTCGCACCTCGCGCCGGTCCTCGACACGCTCGCCTGGCTCGCGCGGGAGACGGACGTCTGGGTCGAGGTGACGAACCTCCTCATCCCGGGCCTGAACGACGCGCCTGACGAGACGCGGCGGCTGGCGGACTGGGTGGCGGAACACATGGGCCCGGACGTGCCCGTGCACTTCACGGCGTTCCACCCCGACTACAAGCTGCTCGACCGCCCGCGGACGCCGCCCGCGACGCTCACCCGCGCGCGCGCCATCGCCCGCGCCGCGGGGCTCCGCCACGTCTACACCGGCAACGTCCACGACCCCGAGGGCCAGACCACCTACTGCCCGCGCTGCGGCGCGCGCGTCATCGAGCGCGACTGGCACGCGGTGCGGGTGGTGCGGATGAGGGGCGGCGCCTGCGCCGAGTGCGGCGAGCGGATCGCCGGGCGCTTCGCGGAGGGGGAGGTCGCTCCGACCGCGGGAAGGCGCGTGATGCTGGGGCTGCCTGAGCGCTGAGCGCGCCTCCCGGACGTGGCCTACGGCGTGGTGGCAGGCTCGAGCGAGATCCCGCAGGCCGCCTTGGCGTCCGTGGTGTTGATCCACTCGCAGAACTTCGTGTCCGGCGGCGCGTGACAGGTGCCGAGCCAGGCGTCGCACTGCTTCTGCTTCGTGTCGCCCGCGCCGACCGAGGAGAGCCGGTCCTCCGCGCCGCGCTGGCAGGCGTCGCGCGCGCTGCCGCCGCCGGCGCACTCGCACAGGCGGTTCGCGAGCTCCTGGCAGGGCTCGGTGCAGGCGGAGAGCGCGACGAGGGCGAGGGCGGCGAGGAGGGCGCGCATCGAGCCGGGGAGGATCACCTGGGGCGCCCGCGCCGTCAAGGCGTGTGGGTGGCGGCCGTGAATGCCGCCCGCGCGCCGCCCGTCTGCTATCTAGCTCACCATGATCGCCGCCCTCGCCGCCCTGCTCCTCGCCGCCGCCCCGCCCCCCGCGGACGCGGGCGCGCTCGCCAAGAAGGTCCAGACCTTCTACGAGCGCACCCGCGATCTCGAGGCGCGCTTCCAGCAGACCTACACCTACTCCGGCTTCGGCCGGCGCCAGGTCTCCGCCGGAACGCTCCGGGTGAAGAAGCCCGGGATGATGCGCTGGGACTACGAGACGCCCTCCCCGAAGACCGTGGCGGTGAAGGGCTCGCGGCTCGTGCAGTACGAGCCGGAGGAGAACCAGGCCTACGTGGACGAGCACTTCGACGCGACCGCCATGAGCGCGGCGGTCACGTTCCTCCTCGGCAAGGGCGACCTCGCCCGCGAGTTCCACCTCTCGGTGGACGGCGCGGGGGCGCTCCTGCTCCGCCCCAAGGAGGAGGATCCGCGCGTCGAGTCGATCGCGCTCACGGTGGGCCCCGACGGCGAGGTGCGCGCCACGCGCGTCGTGGACGGGGCCGGCAACGTGAACGAGATCCGCTTCGAGAAGGTGAAGCGCAACGCCGGGCTCGCCGACTCCGCCTTCGAGCTCAAGCTGCCGAAGGACGTCCGGAGGATCGCGCCGCCGGGGGCGGAGCGGTAAAGAAGGGGGATGGCCCCTCCCGCTCCCATCCTCGTCGCGAAGAGCACCGAGGAGCTCCTGCTCCTCCCGGCGCTCGCGAACCGGCACGGCCTCGTCGCAGGGGCGACCGGCACCGGCAAGACCGTGACCCTGCGCGTCCTCGCCGAGGGCTTCAGCCGCCTCGGCGTGCCGGTGTTCCTCGCCGACGTGAAGGGCGACCTCTCCGGGCTCGCGCGCCCGGGCGGCGACTCGCCCAAGCTCGCGGAGCGCGCCCGCGAGCTGGGCCTCGCCCTCACTCCCGAGGCGAGCCCGGTCGTCTTCCTCGACGTTTACGGGGAGGCCGGCCACCCGCTGCGGACGACCATCTCAGAGATGGGCCCGCTGCTGCTCGCGCGCGTGCTCGGGCTCAACGAGACCCAGGCCGGCGTGCTGCAGATGGCGTTCCGGGTGGCGGACGAGGGCGGGCTCCTCCTCCTCGACGTGAAGGATCTGCGCGCGATGCTGGAGCACCTCACGGAGCGCGCCGCCGAGCTGCGGGCACGCTACGGGAACGTCTCCTCGGCGAGCGTCGGCGCGATCCAGCGGGCGCTCCTCGCGCTCGAGTCGCAGGGCGCCGACCGGCTCTTCGGCGAGCCGGCCCTCGCGCTCGAGGACCTGCTCCGCACCGACCTCTCGGGCCGGGGGCAGGTGACGGTCCTCCACGCGGAGCGGCTCGTCCGCTCCCCGCAGCTCTACGCGACGCTCCTCCTCTGGCTCCTCTCCGAGCTGTTCGAGCAGCTCCCGGAGGTGGGCGACCCGGAGAAGCCGCGGCTCGTGTTCTTCTTCGACGAGGCGCACCTGCTCTTCGAGGACGCTCCGGACGAGCTGCGCGCCAAGATCGAGCAGGTGGTGCGGCTCGTCCGCTCGAAGGGGGTGGGGGTCTACTTCGTCACCCAGAGCCCGCTCGACGTGCCGGACGCGGTGCTGGGCCAGCTCGGCAACCGGGTGCAGCACGCGCTGCGCGCCTTCACGCCGCGCGATCAGAAGGCCGTGCGCGCCGCGGCGGAGACCTTCCGCGCGAACCCCGGCCTCGACGTCGAGGCCGCCATCACGCAGCTCGGCGTGGGCGAGGCGCTCGTGTCCTTCCTCGACGCGCGCGGCACGCCCGCGCCGGTGCAGCGCGCGCTCGTCGTGCCGCCGCGCTCGCGGCTCTCGCCGCTCACGCCCGAGGAGCGCGCCCAGGTGATGGCCGCCTCGCCGCTGCGCGGCCGCTACGACGCCCCCGTCGATCGCGAGTCCGCCTACGAGCGGCTGCAGCGGCGCGCGACGGAGCGGGAGGCAGAGGGGGAGCGTCCCGGGCCCGCGGGCGGTGCGCCGCGCGGACGGCAGGACGCGGGCGCGCTCGGCCAGGCCGGCGACATGCTCGGCAAGATGGCCACGAGCGCCATGCGCGCCGCGGGGACCCAGATCGGCCGCGAGATCATGCGCGGGATCCTGGGCTCCATGTTCGGCGGGGGCCGCCGGCGCTGAGCCGGAGCCGGCGGTCAGCGCCGCCCGAGCCGCAGCCGCGCGCCGAGCGCGACGAGCTGCAGGCCGGCGGCGAGCATCGCACCGGGGCGGAGCTTCGAGCCGCCCACGTCGCGCCAGGCGAGGAGCGGCACCTCCTCGAACGCGTCTTCCCCGAGGGGCGCGACGCCGGGGCCGCCGGCGCGGAGGCGCGCGAGGAGCTCCACGTCGAAGATCCAGCGCGTGCGGAACGGCGCCTCGAGCGCGGCGGCGAGCGCGGGCGTCGCGCGGAAGAGCTTCGCGCCGCACTGGGTGTCGTAGACCGCGAGGCCGAGGGCGAGCGAGGCGAGCGTCGCGAACACGCGGCCGAGGTAGTGGCGGAGCGGCTGACGCTCGATGCGCCTGCCGAGGAGCCGCACGCGCGAGCCGAGCACCGCCTCGCGGCGCGAGGCACGGGCCGTGTCCACGAGCCGGGCGAGCTCGTCGACCGGCGTCGAGAGATCGGCGTCGGCGTAGCCCACCACCGCGGCGCCGCCCGCCAGCGCCCGGCGGAGCCCCTCCCGCACCGCCTCGGCCTTGCCGCGGTTCCGGGGGAGGAGCACGACGGAGATCCGCGCGGGCTCCGCGCGGCGGAGCTCGTCGAGCACCGCCACGGTCCCGTCGGTGGAGCCGTCGTCCACGAGCACGAGCGAGAGGCCCTCGCGCGCGCGGGCGAGCCGGAGGAGCTCCTCGCGCTGGAGCCGCACCGCCTCATTGAAGCAGGGGATGACGAGCGCTACGGCTTCCGGCATAGGGCCCAGTAGCTCAGGCCGGGCAGGTCGAGCCCGAGCCGCGAGAGCAGGAGCGAGAGGGACGCGTCGAGCGCGAGCGCGCCGCGGACGGCGGCCGTCACGGACGCGGGCGCGTCCCACTCGCCGAGGTCCTTCGGCGGGGGCGCCGAACGGGAGAGGCGCTCGAGCGCGACCTGCGCCGCCCGCGGCGCGACGAGGGCGTGGAAGAGGCCGCCGCCGCGGACCACCTCGAGCCCGGCGCGCGCGAGGACCGCCCGCGCGGCCCGCGGCGCGTAGCGGCGGTGGTGCCGGAGCTTCACGTCGTGGCTCGAGAAGAGGGCGGGCCAGGCCGGCACCGACACGAGCGCGTGCCCGCCGGGCGCGAGCCGCGCCTCGACCACCTCGGCGAGGAACGCGGCGTCGTCCTCCACGTGCTCGAGCACGTCGAGGAGGAGGGCGAGCCCGAACGCGCCCTCCGGCGCGGCGCGGGTGAAGCGCAGGCCTGCCGACGGGGCGAAGGCCTCCGAGGCGAGGTGCGCGTCGGTGTAGTTCGTGTCCCAGCAGGTGACGGACGAGCCCTCGGCGAGCGCCTCGGTGAGCCGGCGGGAGAAGAAGCCGTCGCCCGCGCCCACGTCGAGCACCGCCACGCCCGGCCCGAGCAGGCCCGCGCCGCGCAGGACCCGCAGGAAGAAGGCGACCCGCGCCTCCTCCCAGGGGTGGCGCCGGACGGGGGCGCGCTCGAGCTCCAGGAGATCCATCGTCGGCGGAGACTTTCGCGCGTTCGGGGCCGCGAGGCCAGCCCGTTGACACTCCCATCGCGCGCGCGGATCCTCGCGCCCGCGTGCAACGGATGTCCCCCGGCGCCCCCGACGAGAAGGGATCCGCTCCCGGCGTCCCGGCGGGAAGGGCGGGCGGGCGACTCGCCCCCCTGCGCGCGCGCCTCGCGCCGCACGCCCCCGCGCTCGTGGCGGGACTCGCGGGCGTCGGCTGGCTCGCCTGGAACGCCGGTGGCCTCGCCCTCGCCGCGCCGGGGAACGTCCGCTGGCTCCTGGGCAGCGACTTCGGGGCGAGCTACGTCGGGTGGCTCTTCTTCCGCTCGGCTCCGTTCACGCTGCCCCTCGGCGCGAACCCGCTCTATCCCTTCGGCATCGGCTCGACGCTCGGCTTCACCGATTCGCTCCCGCTCGTCGCGGTGGTCCTCCGCCCGCTCGCGGCGCTCCTCCCGCAGGACTTCCAGTACGTGGGGAGCTGGCTCGTCGTCTCCTTCGCGCTGCAGGGGTTCGTGGGCGCGAAGCTCGCGCGGCTCGCGACGCCGGACCGCGTCGCGCAGGCGCTCGGCGGGGCGCTGTTCGTGCTCGCGCCGCCGCTCCTCCACCGGCTCGTGGGCCCGAAGACCGGTCACGCGAGCCTCTGCGCGCAGTGGATCCTGCTCCTCGCCCTGTGGCTCGCGCTCGCGCCCGCGCGCGAGGACGCGCCCCGGCTCCGCGCGAGGCTCGCCGCGGCGCTCCTCCTCGTCCTCGCCGCGGCGGGGGTGCACCCGTACTTCGTGGTGATGGCGGCCGCCCTCGCCGCCGCCCTCCTCGCGCGGATCGTCCTCGTCGAGCGGCGCGGGGGCGCCTCGCTCCTCGCGGGCGGCCTCGCCGCGATCGCGCTCGCGGCGGGCGCGGGGCTCGCGCTCTTCGGCTTCCTCGTGAGCGGGGTGCGGGCGCGCGCGAACGGCTTCGGCTACTTCTCGGCCGACCTCGCGACCCTCGTGAACCCCATGGGCTGGTCGCGCGTCTGGGCGGGGCTCCCCGTCCACGCCGGCCAGTACGAGGGGTTCGGCTACCTCGGCGCGGGCGTCCTGTTCCTCCTCGTCCTCGGCGCCGTCCTCGCCGCCGCGCGGCGCCGTCCCCCCGCCGCCGTCGCGCTCGCCCGTGTGGCGCCGATCGTGGTGATCGCGCTCGTACTCGGCTTCTTCGCGCTCTCCGGCACCGTGCGGGCGGCGGGAGAGGTCGTCGGGCGGCTCCGCTTCTACGAGGCGGTGCCCGCGCTCTCCGGCACCTTCCGCTCCTCGGGCCGCTTCGTCTGGCCCCTCCACTACCTGCTCCTCCTCGGCGGGATCGGCCTCGCCGCGGCCGTGCTCGGCGAGAAGCCGCGCGCGCTGCGGGGCGTGCTCGCGCTGGCCGTGGTGGCGCAGGTGCTCGACGTGAGGCCGCCCGCGCCGCTCCGGCTCGCCCCTTCCTTCCCACCTCCCGCGCCGGAGTGGGCGCTCGCGGAGGGCGCGTACCGCCACGTCTCGATGTTCCCGCCCTACCTCCTCGCCGGCGGGGACCCCATCGCGCCCGAGCCGGAGCTCTGCGGTCCGCACCTGTATCCGCCGGACAGCTACCTGCCGCTCGCGGAGGCGGCGTATCGCCTGGGCGCCACCTTCGACGCCGCGTACGCCGCCCGCCTCGATCCCGGGCGAGCGATCGCGGCGTGCCGGGCGACCCGCCGCGCCGTCGAGGCGGGAACGCTGGATCCCGCGACGATCTACGTCGTGCACCCGAGCGCCATCGCGCGCCTCCTCGCGGCGGGCGCGGACTGCGGCGCCGTCGGCGACGATCGGGTGTGCGTCGCTCGGGGGCGGCGGGATCCCTTCGCCGAGGCGCTGCGGGCGCACCCAGTGCGCTGAGAGCTCAGCCGACGACGGGGAGGCCACCGCGGCGGCGCGGGCCTGCGTCGCGGGGTTCCGCCTGGGGAAGCGGGCGTCGCGCCCGCTCCGGATCGCGCGCCACCACGCGGCCGACGAGGTCGTACTCGGAGGCGTCGGTGATCTCGACGGTGGCGAGCTCGCCGGGGTAGGCGACCCCGTCGTTGATGTAGGTGATGCCGTCGATCTCCGGCGCCTGCTGCGCGTGGCGGCCGGCGAGCAGGTGCTCGGTCTCCTCCGAGCGCCCCTCCACGAGCACCTCGAGCTGCCGGCCGATCATCGCCTGCTGGTGGTCGCGGGAGATCTCCTGCTGGAGCGCCATGATGCGATCGCGGCGGGCGCGCTTCACCGCCTCCGGGAGCTGCCCGTCCATCTCCGCCGCGGGCGTGCCGTCCTCGGGCGAGAACTCGAACACCCCGAGCCGCTCGAAGCGCTGCTCCTCCACGAAGCGCACGAGATCCTCGAAGTCCTCCTCCGTCTCGCCGGGGAGCCCGACGATGAGCGAGGTCCGCAGCGCGATGCCGGGCACGCGCGCCCGAAGGCGAGCGAGGAGCTCGCGCAGGAACACCGAGTCGCGGCCGCGCTTCATCGAGCGGAGCAGCCGGTCGGAGGAGTGCTGCAGCGGCATGTCGAGGTACTTCACGATCTTCGGCTCGCGCGCGATCACGTCGACGAGCGCGTCCGGCACGTCGCGCGGGTACGCGTAGTGGAGCCGCAGCCAGCGGATGCCGTCCACCTTACACAGCTCCGGCAGGAGGTGGTGCAGGCGGACCTTGCCCGGCAGGTCGTAGCCGTAGGCGGTGAGGTCCTGCGCCACGAGCGAGAGCTCGACGGTGCCCTGCGCCGCGAGCGCGGCCGCCTCGGCGACGACGTCGTCCACCGGCCGCGAGCGCTGCGCGCCGCGGAGCTTCGGGATGATGCAGAACGCGCAGGCGTTGTCGCAGCCCTCGGAGATCTTGAGGTAGGCCGTGTGCGAGGGGAGCGAGTTCACCCGCGGCGTCGAGGCGGAGTGGACGAAGTCCGGGTCGGGCACGACGAGCCGCTTCGCCTGCGCGTCCGAGACGACGCGGGCGATGTCGGCGTAGGCGCCGGTGCCGAGGAAGTGGTCCACCTCCGGCAGCTCGGCCGACAGCTCCTCGGCGTGACGCTGCACGAGGCAGCCGGTCACGACGAGCTTCTTGCAGCGCCCCTCCTGCTTCATGCCCGCGAGCTCGACGATGGCGTCGACCGACTCCTCCTTGGCGCTCTCGATGAACCCGCAGGTGTTCACCACGATCACGTCCGCCTGGGCGGGGTCGCGCTCGAGGCGGTAGCCGGCGCCCGTCAGGGTGCCGAGCATGACCTCGCTGTCCACCCGGTTCTTCGGGCAGCCGAGCGTGTGGAGGTAGACGCGGGTGGTGGTCATCGGGGCGCCCGATCTAACAGACGGGGTGGGCGCGGACAATCCGCGGTGAGCGGGCGGGCGGGGGGTAGGTCTCTCACTCCCTGAAGTTCTGGAACTGCAGCGGGACGCCGAGCGCCGCGCCGCGGATGGCCTGCATCGCCGCCTGCAGGTCGTCCTTCTTCTTCCCGGTGATCCGCACCGCCTCCCCCTGGATCGCCGCCTGCACCTTGAGCCCGCTCTCCTTCACGAGCGCCACGATCTTCTTCGCGTCCTCCTGCTTGAGCCCGCGCTTCAGCTTCACGAGCTGTCGCACCGAGCCGCCGGAGGCGGGCTCGACCTTCTGCGGGTCGAGGCCCTCGAGCGGGACGCCTCGCTTCGCGAGCTTCTCCATGAGCACCTGCAGGGCCGCCTCGGCGCGCCCCTCGGAGGCGGCCTTCACGACGACGTGCAGGTCCTTGTCGCGCTCGAGGTCCGTGTTCGTGCCCTTGAAGTCGAAGCGCTGGAGGATCTCCTTCCGCGCCTGGTTGAAGGCGTTCTCCACCTCCATGAGGTTCAGCTCGGAGACCACGTCGAAGCTCGGCATAGACCGCTGTTCCTCCCCGCGCGTCGCCGCGCCTTAGAGCTCCAGCACCACCGGCAGCACCGTGGGCCGCTTCCCCGTGGCCCGCTTCAGCGAGCGCCGGACCGCGACCCGGAGCGTCTCCTGCACCTCCTCGACGGAGAGGCGGGCCTGCGGCGTGAGCTCGTCGAGCGCGCGCAGCGCCTCCGCCCGGAGCTCGTCCTCCGCCCCCTCGAACCCGGCGACGCCGCGGGCGAAGAGCTCGGGCCCGCGTATCACCGCGCCGGTCGCCTTGTCCACGACGAGCACCGCGATGCAGAGCCCCGCCTCCGCGAGCAGGCGCCTGTCCTTCACCACCATCGCGCCGATGTCCTGCCCGAGCAGCGCGTCGCGGTCGGTGTAGACGCGCCCCACCGGGACCGGCTCCGCGAGCACGCTCACCCCGCCGTCGCCGAGCTCGAGCACCTGCCCGTCGAGGAGCAGGTGGCGCCCGCGCACGCCCTCGGAGGCGGCGTGGGCGGCGTGGCGGGCGAGGTGGCGGTACTCACCGTGAATGGGCACGAAGTGCTCGGGGCGGGCGAGCGCGATGAGGCGCCGCTGCTCGGCCTCCTGCGCGTGCCCGGAGACGTGGAGCGGCCGCAGCCCCTCGTAGGCCACCTGGGCGCCGCGGCGGCAGAGCGCGTTCACGACCTCGCCCACCGCGACCTCGTTGCCGGGGATGAAGCGCGAGGAGAGGATGACGAGGTCGCCCGGCGCGAGGTCGAGGTCGGGGTGCTCGCCGCGCGCGAGCCGTGAGAGGGCGCTCCGCGGCTCACCCTGGGTGCCGGTGGTGAGGACGCACAGCTCCTTCGGCGGCAGCTCGCGCGCCTCGGGGAAGCCGACCGGCATCCAGGCGGGCAGATCGAGGTACCCGAGCGACTGGGCGAGCCGGACGTTCGACTCCATCGAGCGGCCGAGGAGCGCCAGGCGGCGTCCGAAGGCGCGGGCGGCGTTCGCGACCTGCTGGATGCGGTGGATGTTGGAGGCGAAGCAGGCGACGAAGACGCGCCCGGGAGCGCGCTCGAAGGCCTCCTCGAGCGCGGCGCCGACCTCCGCCTCGGAGAGCGAGGAGCCGGGGCGCTCCGAGTTCGTCGAGTCGGAGAGGAGGAGCCGCACCCCGCGCGCGCCGAGCGCCTCGACGCGGGCGAGGTCGAAGCCGGGCCCGGCGATGGGCCGCGGGTCGATCTTGAAGTCGCCGGAGTGGACGATCGTCCCCTGCGGCGTGGAGAAGGCGAGGCCGCACGCGTCGGGGATGGAGTGGGTGACGGCGTAGAACTCGGCCGCGAGCGGCGACGCCTCCCCCGCCGGCCGCAGGTCGCCGGGCGCGACCTCGCGCAGGTCCGCTGCGACGCCCGCCTCGTCGAGCCGCGGGCGCAGGAGCGCGAGCGTGAAGCGCGTCCCGTACACCGGCGCCTTCACGTCCCGGAGCAGGAAGGGCAGCGCGCCGATGTGGTCCTCGTGCCCGTGCGTCAGGTAGATGGCGCCCACCTGCTCGCGCCGCTCGCGCAGCCAGCCGAGGTCGGGGGCGATGAGGTCGACGCCGATCGGCTCGTTCGGGAAGAGGATGCCGCAGTCGACCACGGCGATCCGGCCGTCGGCCTCGATCGCCATGCAGTTCATGCCGATCTCGCCGAGGCCTCCGAGCGGGACGATGCGGACGGGAGGCGCCACGCGGGGAATCTACTCCTCGCGCCGGCGTGGAGGGGCGGGAACCCGGCTCCCTGGCTCCGGGCTCCCCACCCGCTCCGCCCGACGCGTTCGGCGCCGGGCGGGAAGCGCGAGGCCGCGGACCGGCTGCGGACCTGTCCGCGGCGCGCTCCCCGGGGTGAGAGACCCGCGAGCCGCGGATCGTGACGCGACGGCCCCGTGGTAGCCTCGGCCGCCCATGCGAAGCCTCGCCCGCGCGGCCGTCGTGCTCGTGTTCTCCCTCGCTCTCACCGCCGGTGCGGCGCGCGCGAAGGACCGGCCCGCGCCCCGCAGGACGGGGGCCCCCGCGCGCGAGGCTCCCCGGGCGAGCGGGCAGTCCGCGCCCGAGCCTGCGCCCGCTCCCGGGGCGAGCGACTCCGACGTCGTCCGCCTGCGCTTCGCCTGGCCGGCCGCGGCCGAGGTGCAGGCGACGCAGCGGAGGACGCGGCACCGCACCGGCCTGCCGCCCAGCACGACGATCACGCGGTTCACCCAGCGCCTCGAGCAGGCCGGCGGCGCGCTCCGCATCTCCACCCGAGGCACCTCGTGGGAGGGCGACGCCCCGTACCCGGGCCCGCCGGCGGCGGTGGACGGGATCCTGCGGGCGGCGGAGTCCGTGGTGCAGGTGGTGTCGCCGGAGGGCGAGTTCGTCGCCCTGGAGGGCGTGGAGGCGCTGCGGCCCGGGATGGCGCGCATGCTCGAGGGGTCGGTCCCCGACGATCAGCGGGAGCGCGCGCTCGCCTTCGCCGAGGCGGCCACGCAGGCGCAGGCGCGCGAGATGTGGAACCTCGCGGTCGGGTTCTGGATCGGCGCGGACCTCGAGCTCGGCGAGCGCTACGGCATGAGGACCGAGGCGGAGGTGCCGCTCCTCGGCACGAGAGCGGACTTCGAGCAGGAGTTCTCCGTGCGGCGCAGGGTGCCGTGCTCGGCGCGCGATCACGAGGAGCGCTGCGTCGAGATCACGCTGCGCGCGGCGCCGGATCCGGCCGCGCTCCCGGGCCTCGCGCGGGCGGTGGTCGCGAAGCTGGCGGGGCCCGAGGCGAGGCTCCCCGAGGACGCGCTCCGCGAGCTCGTCGTGGAGAACGAGCTCGTGCTCGTCACCGAGCCGGCGACGCTGCTCCCCCACCGCTTCGTGTGGACGCGCTCGGTGCGGGCGACGGTCGCGGAGGGCGGCGGCGAGCCGCGGGTGCTCGAGCAGGTGGAGCGGAGCGAGTCCGACTACCAGTACGGCGCGCCCGCGCGGAAGAAGCCCGCGCGCAAGGCGAAGCGCACCGCCGCCCGGGGCTGAGCTTTCGCCTCGGGGCCCTCGCCCCGCGCGGCCCGGGCCCGCTTCGATTATCCTTCCCGACCCCATGTCGACGTCCGACCCGCTCCTCGAGGGCCTGAACGACGCCCAGCGCGAGGCCGTGCTCCACGGCGAGGGCCCCCTCCTCGTCCTCGCCGGCGCCGGCAGCGGCAAGACGCGCGTCATCGTCCACCGCATCGCCCGGCTCGTGCGCGACGAGCGGGTGATGCCCTGGCACATCCTCGCCATGACCTTCACGAACAAGGCGGCGGGCGAGATGCGAGAGCGGCTCGAGCGGCTGCTCGGCGTCCAGGCGAACGAGCTCTGGGTGCAGACGTTCCACGCCTTCGGGGCCCGCTTCCTCCGGCGCGAGGCGGCGCGCGCCGGCCTGCCGCCCTCCTTCGCCATCTACGACGACGACGACCAGATCCGGCTCGTGAAGCGCATCTTCCAGGAGCTGCGCGTCGAGGACGGCGAGCCGCTCACCGCGCGGCAGGCGCTCTCGCGCATCGACCGCTGGAAGAACGCGGCGCTGCGCCCGGACGAGGTCGTCATCGGCGAGTACGACGTGGAGGGGCAGCTCGCGCGGGAGGTCTACGGCCGCTTCGAGGCCGCCCTCGCGCGCGCCGGCGCGGTGGACTTCGGCGACCTCCTGCTGCGCCCGGTGCGGCTCCTCGAGGAGGACCCGGCCGTGCGCCGCACCTGGTCGGGCCGCTTCCGCCACCTGCTCGTGGACGAGTTCCAGGACACGAACGCCGCGCAGTACCGGCTCCTCAAGCTCCTCACGAACGAGAAGCGGAACGTCTGCGTGGTGGGGGACGACGACCAGGCCATCTACCGCTGGCGCGGCGCCGACGTGACGAACATCCTCGAGTTCGACCAGGGCTTCCCAGGCGCCCGCGTCGTGAAGCTCGAGCAGAACTACCGCTCCACGCGCACGGTCCTCGACGCTGCGCACGCGGTCATCTCGAAGGCGCGGCGCCGGCGCGAGAAGCGGCTCTGGACCGAGAGCGGCGCGGGCGAGCCGCTCGCCCTCGTCGTCGGCCAGGACGAGCACGACGAGGCGGAGCGCATCGCGCGCGCGGTGCAGACGGAGCGCGCGCGCGGCACCGCCGGCGACGAGATCGCCGTGCTCTACCGCACGAACGCGCAGTCGCGGCCGCTCGAGGCGGCGCTGCGCGCGGCGCGCGTGCCGTACGTGATCGTCCGCGGCACGAGCTTCTACGAGCGGGCCGAGGTGCGCGACGCGGCCGCCTACCTGCGCCTCTCCCTCTCGCCCCGGAGCGACCTCGACCTCGAGCGGGTGGTGAACCGGCCGCCGCGCGGCATCGGCGAGAAGACCGTCGAGCGGCTCCGCGCGCACGCCCAGGCGCGGGGGATCTCGCTCTTCGACGCCATCGCCGACCGCGACGCGGTCGAGGACCTGAAGCCCGCCGCGCGGCGCGCCCTCGCCGAGTTCCACGCGCTCGTGGCGGGCCTCGCCGCCGACGTCCCCGCCCTCGACGCGGGGATCGCCGTGCAGGAGGCGCTGAAGCGCTCGGGGCTCCTCGCGCGGCTCGAGGAGGAGCACACCGACGAGGCGGTCGAGCGCGCGGAGAACCTCGTCGAGCTCGTCGCCGCGGCGCGCGAGTTCGACGAGTCGCTCCTCGGCGAGCCGCCGCCGCGCGATCCGGACGACGTCCGGCCGCCGCCGCTCGCGCGCTTCCTCGAGCAGATCGCGCTCCTCGGCGAGGCCGACGCCGAGACGCCGGAGGGGCGCGTCTCGCTCATGACGCTGCACGCCGCGAAGGGCCTCGAGTTCGAGGCCGTGTTCCTCGCCGGCCTCGAGGACGGGACCTTGCCCTACGAGCGGCCCTGGTCCGACGCGGGCCCCGCCGAGCGCGAGGCCGCCGAGGACGAGGAGCGGCGGCTCTGCTACGTGGGCATGACGCGGGCGAAGAAGCGGCTCACCCTCTCGCTCGCGCGCCGCCGCATCGGCTACGGCGAGGGCGGCCCCTCGTACCGCTCGATGGAGCCCTCGCGCTTCCTCGCGGACCTGCCGCCGGAGCTGTTCGGGCTCGCCCACCGGATCGCGCCGTCCGCCGCGCCCGCCGCGCGCGGCCCCGTCATCCGCCGCCCGCCGGGCTCGCTCCCGGGCGAGCCGCACATCGAGCTCGAGGACGACGGCCCGCGCGAGACCCCGCCGCCGCGCCGGACGGCGCCCCAGCGCCAGGGGCCGGTGGTGGACTACTCCTTCGACCAGCGGGCGGAGACGAGCGGCACGCTCCCGCGCGGCACGCGCGTCCTCCACGCCTCGCTCGGCGAGGGGACCGTGCTCGCCTGCGAGGGCGCGGGCGCCGGCGCGAAGGTGACCGTCGTCTTCGACGAGGTCGGCGAGAAGCGCGTCCTCGCCCGCTTCCTGTCGGCCGTCTAACGGGGGCTGCCGCCCCCGCCCCGCCGAGCGAAGCTCCGCGCGCTCGTGCGCGCGTACCGATCGATGCCCCACCCCGACAGCCGGGTCCCGCGCGCCGCCGCGAGCGGCTTCGCCGCTTCCGCGGCAGCGCCCCGGCGGGCTCGCTTCGCTCGCCTGTTCGTGAATCATGATCGGCGCCGTTTAGTTCGCGGCCCCCGGAGTGCGCGCGACGTTCGCGAACGTCTCGGCGCCGTCGCTCGTCCGGCCGTAGGCGCTGCCGCTCGCGCGCGGGCCGAAGTAGACGAGGTCGTACGGAGCGTGGATGGTGCCCGCCGGGAACACGCCGAGCTCGCCGCCCGAGGTGGAGAGGACGAACGGCAGGTGCGGAGGCCCCGCGGTGGGATCCGGCGGCAGCGCCGGATCGGGAGGCGGCGGGGGCCAGGGCGTCCCGTCCGCGACGAGCACGAGGTGGCCGTGGCCGGGCAGGACCGTGCCCGCGGGCAGCGCGTACTTGGCGGGGACGCGCAGGTCGTCCGTCACCTGCGCGCCCGAGAGGTCGAGGTCTGCGTCGCCGCGGTTGTAGAGCTCGACGTAGCCCGGCCCGGTGGCACCCGGGAGCCCGAGCTCGTTCACGACGAGCGGCCCCGAGCCGTGCGCGCGGAGCGCGGGCAGGCGGGAGAGGAGCACGCTGCGGCGGTCGCGGACGAACGCCAGGAGGCGGGCCGGCTCCGTCGCGGCGCGCGCCGCGTCCACGAACGGATCGCCCAGGATCTCGGGGCCGACCGCCGCCCAGAGCGCGTCGAGGTAGGGGCCGACCCGCTCCGGCGTGAAGACGCCCTGGAGGGCGGACTCGAGCCTCGCGAGCAGGCGCGCGCGCAGGGCGGGGTGATCCCAGACGCGCGTCGCGAGCACGCTCCAGGTCGGCTTCTGGCCCGCGCGCTCGTTCACGCGCACGTCGTAGATCCGCTTCACGGCGTCGTCGTAGATCGAGAAGATCTGCGCCTCGCGCCAGACGCCGCCGAGCGGCGCGCCGGCGGAGAGGTCGCGCGACCAGTAGGGCTGCGCGTTGTTGAGGTCCCACGGCACGTAGGTCCAGACGTCGCGGTGCAGCTCGTGCACCCAGTACGCGCGGGCGTCCTCGAGGACGGTGTTCGCGATGAGCTCGTCCGCGGCGAGGTTCCCGAGGTAGGCGTCGAGGTCCATGACCTCGCCGAGCCGCCGCTCGAGGTCCGCGTCGTCGGTCCGGCTGACCACCTCGAGGAAGCGATCCAGGTCGTCCCACGGGAGCGCCTCGTTGCGGGTCTTCGTGAAGTCCTGCTGGTAGGAGGCCTCGAAGCGCGGCTGCTGCTTCAGCTCGCAGTTGCGCCCCCCGCAGCGGTAGATGGAGGCGTCCGGCTCCTGGCCGTGGTGGACGAGGTACTCGCCTCCCACGCGCTCCATGTCGAGGAACACCCCGCGGTACTCGCCGTTCACGGTGAGCTTCACGAAGCGCGCGTACGGGACGGGGAGGCCGAGGACCCGGTAGAGATCCACCGCGAACCGCTCGACGAGCTTCGCCGCGTCGTCGTACTCCGCGAGCAGCGCGAACCGGTCCCGCCCCTCGAGCGCGTAGCCGGGGTCGAGGTCGATGCGCCAGCTCTTCTGCGGCCGCGTGCGCGAGGAGGCGCCGCGGTAGCGCACGAGCCCCTTCGCCTCCCGGCCGTCGAGCTTCACCGTCGCCGGATACATGACGTCCCAGTACGGGTTCGCGTCGAGCGCGGCGAGGTCGCTCGCCGCGAGCGTGACGTCGAGGCGGCGGAGGCGGACCTCGGGGGAGGGGAGCTCGCCCGGCGCGGCCGCGGGCCAGGACGGACCGGGCGGGGGGAGCTGCTGGTAGGGAGGCGGCTCGACCTGGGGCGGCGTGGTGGCGGGCGGCTCGCCTGCGCCGGTGCAGGCGAGCGCGAGGAGGAACGCCATGGGCAGCGGGGCTCGCCTGTTCACCCGTGGAAGGTGCGATCCAGGTGCGCGGATCCACCAGACGCCGGGCGGGGAGCGCCGCACCTCGGGGAGCAGGCGACCGGGCAGGTCATCGCCGTCGAGCCCCCGCCGGGCTTAAGCTTCGGGCATGACCGCGAAGACTGGCGCCGCGCCGATTCCCGTGACCGACGAGCTGCTCCGGGCGCTGCCGAAGACCGACCTGCACTGCCACCTCGACGGCTCGATGCGCCTCGGCACCCTGCTCGAGCTCGGGGAGGCGCAGGGCGTGCACCTCCCGGCGGACACGCCCGAGGGGCTCGCCCGCGCGGTGCGGATGGGCGAGCAGTGCGAGTCGCTCGAGGACTACCTGACCGCCTTCGACGTGACGCTCTCGGTGCTCCAGACCGAGGACGCGCTGCGGCGGGTGGCCCACGAGCTCGCGCTCGACTGCGCGGCCGAGAACGTGCGCTACCTCGAGGTGCGCTACTCGCCGGTCCTCCACACGCGGCAGGGGCTCAAGCCCACCGCGATCGTGGACGCCGTGCTCGACGGCCTGCGCGCGGCGAACCGGGCGACCGGCATCCGCTCGAACGTGATCATCTGCGGGATCCGCCACATCGACCCGCAGACCTCGGTGCGGCTCGCCGAGCTCGCCGTGGCCTACAAGGGCAAGGGCGTGGTCGGGTTCGACCTCGCCGGCGCGGAGGAGGGGCACCCCGCCCGCCGCCACCGCGAGGCGGTGCAGCTCATCCTCGACAACAACGTGAACGTGACGATCCACGCCGGCGAGGCGTTCGGCCCCGAGTCGATCGCCCAGGCGGTCCACACCTGCGGCGCCCATCGCATCGGCCACGGCGTGCGGCTGCGCGAGAACGGCGACCTGCTCAACTACCTGAACGACCACCGCATCCCGCTCGAGATGTGCCCGTCCTCGAACGTGCAGACGCGCTCGGTCGCCGACTACGCGAGCCACCCGCTCAAGTTCTACTTCGACTTCGGGCTGCGGGTGACCCTCAACACGGACAACCGGCTCATCACGGACACGAGCCTCACGAAGGAGCTGCGCCTCGCCCACGAGAAGATGGGCTTCACGCTGGAGGACCTCTGCACGCTCCTCGTGCAGGGGTTCAAGAGCGCGTTCCTGCCGTTCCGGGAGAAGGCGGAGCTGCTCCGCGACGTGAACGCCGAGATCGCGGCGGTGCTGGCGCGCTTCGCTCCCCCGGCGGCGGGCGGCCGCGCGGCGGAGCAGGCGGGGGCGGCGGTGACCGCCGCGGCCGCGGTGCGGTAGAGTTCGAGGCGTGACCGCACGCCTCCGGTACCGCTCCCCCATCGGCATCCTGGGCGTCGAGGCGACCGACGCGGGGGTGGTGGGCGTGACCTTCGGCGACCGCGGCGGCTCGCGCCCCGGGCCCTCGGCGCAGGCCCGCGCCCACCTCGACGCGGCCGGCGCCGCGCTCGACGCGTACTTCGCCGGCCGGCCGCCCGTGCTGCCCGCCCTCGATCTCCGCGGGACGCCGTTCCAGCGCGCCGTGTGGGCCGCGCTCGTCGAGATCCCCTGGGGCGAGACCCGAGGCTACGGCGAGCTCGCCGCCCGCCTCGGCCGGCCCGGCGCCGCGCGCGCCGTGGGCGGCGCGAACCACGAGAACCCGGTGGCCGTGCTCGTCCCCTGCCACCGGGTGGTGCAGGCGGGCGGGCGGCTCGGGGGCTACGCCGGCGGCCTCGACGTGAAGCGCTGGCTCCTCGCGCACGAGGCCGCCCACGCGCCGCTCCTGCGGCTCGCCTGATCGCTGGCCCCGCCGCCGCCGTGGAGCGCGCCACGTCCTCGCGACACCGCCCGGCGCGGTCCAATATGGAATCCGCGGCCCTGACGGGGCGACCCGCGTCCGCGTTCTCGCTCGCGCGCCTTTCGTCGCGGTAGAGCGAGACGACGCCGCGCTGGTGCGGCCGCTTCCTTGCCCCGCCTCGCGCGGGTGCGTAGCCTCGATGATGTTCCAGCCTCACGCGGAGTGACCCGATGGCGAAGCTTCTCGCGATGATCCTCGCCGGCGGCGAGGGGCGCCGGCTCGACCCGCTCACGCGGGAGCGCGCCAAGCCCGCCGTCCCCTTCGGCGGCCGCTACCGGATCATCGACTTCGTGTTGTCGAACTTCGCGAACTCGGGCGTCCTCAAGATGAAGGTGCTCGTGCAGTACAAGTCCGAGTCCCTGAACGCCCACATCCAGCGCGGCTGGCGGCTCACGGCGCTGCTCGACCAGTACGTGGAGATCGTCCCCGCGCAGATGCGCGTCGGCCCGAAGTGGTTCGAGGGCTCCGCCGACGCGATCTACCAGAACCTCAACATCATCACCGACGAGGAGCCCGAGTACACCTTCATCTTCGGCGCCGACAACATCTACCGCATGGACGTCCGGCAGATGCTGGAGTTCCACGAGGAGAAGCGCGCGGACCTCACCGTCGCGGCCATCCCGGTGCCGGTCCACGAGGCGGGCGAGTTCGGGATCATCGAGGTGGACGCCGACGGCCGGATGATCGGCTTCGTCGAGAAGCCGAAGAGCGACGTGAAGACCATGCCCGGCGATCCCACCCGCGCGCTCGCCTCGATGGGGAACTACCTCTTCACGACCGACGCGCTCGTGCAGGAGATCGTCCGCGACGCCGGCGACACCAAGAGCGCGCACGACTTCGGCAAGTCGATCGTGGCCGGGATGTACGGGAGCAAGCGCGTCTACGTCTACGACTTCGCGAAGAACGTGGTCCCCGGTCAGGGCCAGAAGGAGGCGGGGTACTGGCGCGACGTCGGCAGCCTCGACGCCTACTACCAGGCCAACATGGACCTCGTGGACGTGGACCCGTCGTTCTCGCTCTACAACGACCGCTGGCCCATCTTCACGGCGCAGCACAACTTCCCGCCGGTGAAGTTCGTCTTCAACAACGAGGTGGAGCAGCGCGTCGGCCACGCCACCGACTCGCTCGTGTCGGAGGGCTGCATCATCTCCGGCGGCCACGCCCACCACTGCGTCCTCTCGCCCAAGGTGCGCATCAACAGCTACAGCCTGGTCGAGGACTCGATCCTCTTCGAGAACGTGAACATCGGCCGACACTGCCGGATCCGCCGCGCCATCGTGGACAAGCACGTGGAGATCCCGGCGAACACCACCATCGGCTACGACCTCGAGCAGGATCGCAAGCGCTTCCACGTCACCGAGAGCGGCATCGTGGTGATCCCGAAGGCGATGCGGATCGAGCCGGATCGGTGAGCGGCGCCCGCCCCGTCCCCCAGGACCGGGCCGCGGCGTGAGCGCTCCCGCGCTAGCCGCGCACCATCCGCTCGGCCTTGTTGAACGCGATCTGGAGATCGACCGGCTTCTCCATCACGTCCGAGGCGCCGAGCTCCACGAGCAGATCGCGCATGTGCTGGTCGCCCCCCAGCGCGGAGACGACGAGCACGGGGATCGCCGCGGTGCGGGGGTCCGTCTTGAGCTGGCGGAGGACGTCGCGGCCGTCGAGCGCCGGCATGGCGACGTCGAGCAGGATCACGTCCGGGAGCTGCGCCAGCGCGGCGGCGAGGGTCTCGACCCCGTCGCGCGCGAACGTGACCGCGTGCCCCCGGTCGCTCGCGTAGGAGCCGTAGAGCTTCGCGAGCGCCGCGTCGTCCTCGGCGAGGAGGATCCGGAGCGGCGGCTGCGAGCGGGGCGCCATGTGGGAGGAAGCATACCGCCACGGCAGGCGGGCGCAACCCGGGGGGCCCCACGGCCGCCCGCCCCCTCGCCAGCGGGCGTCAGCGGGTCCAGTAGTACGTCCACTTCACGAGGAAGGTGTCGGTCGCCGGCCCGGCGCCGAGCGCGTGCGGGCCGAGCGTGACCGGGAGCGCGCTCGCGCCGTCCCACTCGAGCTCGCGCTGGGCGCGCGTGTAGACGAGGTACAGGGTGGAGCCGAGCCGGTACTCCCAGCGCAGGACGGCGTTCAGGTTGAGCGCGCCCTCGCGGAAGTCGTTCTCGCTCGGCGGGGGCGCCTCGGCGGGCGAGAGCGAGGCGAGCGTCACCTTGCGGTCCCGCGCGGCGGCCTGGCGGAACCCGCGGAACTCGCCGTACGACGCGAAGAGCTGCGCGTAGCCCTGGAGGGTGAGCCGCGGCGTGACGACCAGCTGCTGGCGCACCGTCACGGAGAGCGAGGGCGCGCCGAGGTCGCCGAAGCGGTAGACGCCGGGGGTCGGCTCGTCGACGTACCGCGCCCGCCAGCGCGACGCCTCGTAGTGAACGTCGAGGCGGCTCTCGAGCCGCGCGTGCGGCCTCACGACGAGCATGCCCTTCGTTCCCCAGTAGCCGAGCGCACCGAGGGGTCCGACCGCGGCGGTGCGCCCGCTGCCGGCGGCGACCTCGAGGTACACGGGCCTCGAGGGGTCGAGCGCGGCGTAGCATTCGGCGTAGGTGAACGGCGCCTTCTCGAGCGCGACGCCGGTCTCGGAGATCTCGCGCACGTCCCAGGAGCGGTCCTCCGCCAGGGCGGTGCAGCCGACCCACTGGTAGGTGCGGAGCTGCGCCTCGCCGCCGATCCAGACCTGCTTCGTCCGCGCGAGGCCACGCCCGTCGGTGGTGCGGTGCCCCTCGACGCCGGTGACGAGCGCGTAGGAGTGGAACGGCCCGCCACCGGTCGGCCGGACGTAGCGCACGAGCGCGCGCCCGAGCTGCTCGTTCTGGGTGCGCTGGTAGCCGAGGGCGTTGAGCTCGAGCTGGGGTGACTCGTACTCCCAGTGGACCTCGAAGCGCCACGGCTCTCCCCCGACGCGGCCGACCGCGGCGTGAGCGCCGTAGCCGAGGTCGCCCTCCTCGAGCACCGTCCCGTCCGCGAGCGTGCGCGAGCGGGGCGAGATGGGCGCGCCGGGCGCGGTCCGCGTCGGCGCGCCGCCGAGCGCCTGCGAGCCGGTGACCTGGCCGAGGAGGAACCACGCGCCGTCGCGCGAGCGCAGGTTCCAGTCGAGCGCGGCGGCGTTGCCGCCGAGCACGTCGCAGCGCGCAGGGCGGCGCAGGCGCGGGTCGTCGGCCTCGTCGTCCTTCTCGGCGTCCTCGATCGAGCAGGCCGGGCCGAGGGGCAGCGCCGAGGTGAAGGTCGCGCCGAAGCTGCGCGACGGCGCGGGCTGGTAACGCGCGACGCCGGCGAGGAAGTTGCGCGGCGCCGGGGCGAGCTCGGGGAGCGCGGCCCGCGGCCCGAAGTGGAGCGGCTGGGCCGCGTCGAAGCGGAAGGAGCGGTCGGGGGTCGCCTCCGGCAGCCCCGCGCCGGCGCCGGTGACGAGCGCGTCCGCGAACCCGACCTGGAGCGTGTCGGAGGGCTTGCCGGTGAGCTTCGCGGCCCCGAGGATGGGCGCGTCGAGGCCGATGCGGCGGGAGTAGAAGAGCTGCTGCGGCGAGCGGCGATTGGGGATCGCGACCGGCTGGAACAGGTCCATGCCCTGCGTGAAGAACGGCCGCTTCTCCGGGAAGAAGATCTCGAAGGTGGAGAGGTTCTGGATGATCTCGTCCGCCTCCACCTGCCCGAAGTCCGGGTTGAGCGTGCCCTGGAGCGAGACCGCGCGCCCGAGCGAGGCGCGCACGTCGAGCCCGACGTCGCCGACCGGATCGACGTCGCGCGGGCGCGGAACGTCCGAGACCCGCGGGCGGAAGGCGAGCCGGGCCGCGGTGTAGGGGGCGACCTCGAGCTCCTGCACCGGCCGGAGCCCCTCCAGCCCGACCAGGCTGCCGAGGCGCGCGATCTGCCCTCGCGTGCCGCGGGGGATGAGCACCGAGAGGACCTCCTCGTGCCGGCGCGCGATGACTCGCTTCACCCCGAACCCCCACGTCTGCACGGGCGCGTTCGAGAAGCGCAGCGCGGCGAGCGGGATGCGCAGCTCGGCGCCCCAGCCGTCGGGGAGGGCCGCCGTGGCGGCCTCCCACACGGCGTCCCAGTCTCCCGTCGACGAGTCGTCCTCGAAGAGCAGCGCGTCCGTCTGCACCCCGGCCGCGTTGAGCTCGAACACGTAGGCGGCGCGGTGATCACCCATCGAGTCGATGACCACCGTCACCGCGTCGGAGTACGGGGCCCGATCGCGCCGCCCGAGCGGCCGGCGCACCTCGCCGGGGCTCCGGTCGTGGGCGACGATCCCCACGTACAGCGCCCGGTCGTCGAACAGGACGCGCACCTCGGTGCGCTCGGACGGCGGGGCCCCCTGCGCCGGGAAGACCTGGACGAAGCCGTCGAAGGCGGGGGTGAGATCCCAGGCCGGATCCTCCAGCCGACCGTCGAGGACGATGTCCCCCGTGCGGCGGGCGGCCGTGAGCGGCTCGCCCGGGGCGGCGGCGAGCGCCGGAAGGGAGAAGGCGACGGAGAGGAGCGCGAGCGAGCGTCGGAGCATGAAGGCGGAGGGCGCCGGGCGGCTGAGGCGTTCGGGGCGTCTACGCCGCGGAGCAGGGAATATTTCGCACGGCGGGTCGGCGGTACGGAGGGGGCCCGCTACGGAACGTGACGCCGGAGGAGGCGGGGCTTATAACGCCGCGCCATGACGCCGAGAATCCTCGCGACCGCGCTCGCCGTCGCGCTCCTCCCCGCCCTGCCGCGCGCGCAAGCTCCCGCCGTCGCGGCCGACGCCGCGAGCGCGCCCGAGATCCCCTACACGCTCTTCCGGCTCGAGAACGGGCTCACCGTGATCCTCCACGAGGATCACACGACGCCCATCGTCGGCGTCCACGTCCAGTACGACGTCGGCTCGAAGAACGAGAAGGAGGGGCGGACCGGGTTCGCCCACCTCTTCGAGCACCTCATGTTCCAGGGGACCGAGCACCTGCCGAAGGGCGAGGCGGACCGGCTCCTCGACGCGGCGGGCGGGAGCGGCAACGGCTCCACCGCGCAGGACACCACGCAGTACTGGGAGCAGGTCCCGACGAGCGCCCTCGAGCAGATGCTGTTCGTCGAGGCCGACCGCATGGGCTACCTCCTGCCCACGCTCACGCAGGACAAGCTCGACAACCAGCGCGACGTCGTGCGCAACGAGCGGCGCGAGAACTACGAGATGCAGCCGTACGGGCTCGCCTACGAGCGGATCCTCTCGAACCTCTGGAGCCCGGAGTTCCCGTACCACTGGATGCCCATCGGCTCGCACGAGGACCTGGAGGCCGCGACGCTCGGCGACGTGAAGGAGTTCTTCCAGCGCTGGTACGGGCCCGAGAACGCGGTGCTCGCCATCGCCGGCGACATCGACCCGGCGAGGACGCGCGCGCTCGTCGAGAAGTGGTTCGGCGGGATCCCGGGCAAGCAGAAGCCGGCCGCGCCGAGCGTGCCGGCGCCCGCGCCCATCACGGCCGAGAAGCGCGTGACGATGCAGGACCGCGTGCAGCTCCCCCGCCTGTACATCGCGTGGCAGACGCCGAAGCTCTTCGCCGACGGCGACGCCGCGCTGGGCGTCGCCGGCCAGGTGCTCTCCGAGGGCAAGAGCGCGCGCCTCGAGAAGCGGCTCGTGATGGACGAGCGGATCGCGCAGAGCGTCTCGGCGGGCCAGTCCGGGCAGGCGCTCGCGGGCATGTTCCTCGTCGTGGCCACCCCGAAGCCGGGGATCTCGCTCGAGCGGCTCGAGAAGGAGATCGACGAGGAGCTGGCGCGCCTCGCCGCGGAGCCTCCGAGCGCGGAGGAGCTGCAGCGCGCGAAGAACGTCATCGAGTCGAGCGCGATCTTCTCGCTCGAGCCGGTGGGCGGGTTCGGCGGCCGCGCCGCGACCCTCGCCGACTACTACCTGCGGGCGGGCGACCCGGGCTACCTCGCGAAGGACCTCGCCCGCTACCGCGCCCTCACCCCCGCCGACGTCTCCGCCGCCACCCGGCGCTTCCTCCGCAAGGACGCGCGCGTCGTCCTGACCGTGACGCCGTCCGCCGGCGGGCCGGAGGTCCCCGCGCCGCAGCGTCCGCCAGCGGGCGCTCCCCCCGGCCCGGGCGCCCCCGCGCCCGCGCCCAGCCCGGCGCCTCCGCCGCCCCCCGCCGCCAGCCAGCCGAACCCGCCCGCGAAC